>JBDTQV010000068.1:0-8799 GCA_039932015.1 Gemmatimonadota bacterium
CGTCCAGCAACTTCAGATGCCCGGGATGCGCGCGCGGGTCGGAGATCGGCACCTGATGCGCGCGGAACGTTCCTTCAATCTGCAGCCCATCGACCCACTTTGGTCCGGTCCAACCCTTGGGTGAGTTGAGCACGATCATCGGCCACCGCGGTCGTGTGAGGTCGCCGTGGGTGCGGGCGCGCTCGTGTATCTGTTTGATCTGTTCGATGGCGGAATCGAGTGCGGTCGCCATGGCTTCATGCATGAGCGCCGGCTCATGACCTTCGACATAAATCGGCGTCCACCCATAGCCGCGGAGCAGCTGCTCCAGTTCCTCGCGCGTGATGCGGGCGAGCACCGTCGGATTGGCAATCTTGTAGCCGTTGAGATGCAGGATCGGCAGGACCACGCCATCGGTGGCCGGATCGAGAAACTTGTTCGAATGCCAGGCCGTGGCCAGCGGACCCGTCTCCGCTTCGCCATCACCCACGACACAGGCGACGATGAGATCCGGATTGTCGAAGACCGCGCCAAAGGAATGACTCAGCGAGTAGCCCAACTCGCCGCCTTCATGAATCGAGCCGGGCGTTTCCGGCGAGGCGTGGCTGGGAATGCCGCCAGGAAAGGAAAACTGAAGAAAGAGCTTCTGCAGCCCGGCCTCATCCTGACTGATGTTCGGATAAATCTCGCTGTACGTCCCTTCGAGGTAGGTGTTGCCGACAACCGCGGGTCCACCGTGTCCCGGACCGGCCACATAAATCATATCCAGGTCGTATTTCCTGATGACCCGATTCAGGTGCGCGTAGATGAAGTTCTGTCCCGGTGTCGTGCCCCAGTGCCCGAGCAGCATGTGCTTCACGTCGGAGATCGCGAGCGGGCGCTTCAGCAGCGGATTGTCGAAGAGATAAATCTGGCCGACCGAGAGGTAGTTGGCCGCGCGCCAGTAGGCGTCGATCCGTGCGAGCAGTTCGGGGGTCAGTGTATTCATGATTTGTTGAGTGTATCGAGTTGAAGAAGCCGGACGACCGATCTGGCGATCATGAGCTGTTCATCGGTGCGGATGACGCGGACGGAGACCGCGCTGGCGTCGCTGGAAATCAGTGTCTCGTTCGCGGCATTCCTGCGTGCGTTCAGGTCGATGTCGAGAAATCCGAGTCCTTCGCAAATCCGCTGGCGGATGACCGGCGCGCTTTCCCCGATTCCCCCGCTGAAGACTAACGAGTCCAGCCCGCCCAGCGCGGCAGCGAAAGCGCCGATCCACTTCTTCGCCTGATAACAGAATAGCGCCACGGCTTCCGCCGCCCGCACGTCCGTCGCTTCATCGGCAAGCAAATCGCGCATGTCCGAGCTGAGCTCGGAGACACCAAGCAAGCCGGACTCCCGGGTCACCATCTTTTGAAATTGCGCCGCGGTCATCTGCTCGGTGCGCGCCAGATACTCAACCAATCCCGGATCGAGATCGCCGGAGCGCGTACCCATCACCAGGCCCGCCGTCGGCGTGAAAGCCATGCTGGTGTCGATACTCCGGCCGTCGCGGACCGCCGCCATGCTCGCGCCGGTGCCGAGATGCGCCAGAATCACTCGACCATTCGTAGCGGCGGAGTCGCCGAGGCGCACCAGCTCCTCCATGAGATAGGCGTAGGACAGACCGTGGAAGCCGTACCGTTGTACCCCCTTTGCGGCGTAGCGCCGCGGAATCGCGAGCAACTTTGCCACCCTCGGCATGTCGCAGTGAAACGCGGTGTCAAAACAGGCCACTTGCGGCACCTGCGGATGGCGTTTTCTGAAGGCCTCGATCAGTTCGATTTCGCTGGGAAGATGTGCGGGATCGAGCGGGGTGAGGCGATGCAGTTCGTCGAGCAGCTCTGGCGTCACCAGCTCGGGCGCGGTGTGCTGCATGCCGTGCACCACGCGATGGCCGAGCGCGCGGACGGATTCGAATGCGATCTGCTGTTCCAGCCAATCGACGAGAAACGTCGCGGCCGATTGGTGATCGGAGGTAGCCAGCTTGCGGCTCTGCTCAATTTCCCCAGCGGCATTGGTGAACGTCAGGGTGGTCCCGTTCGATCCGATCCGATCGATCTTCCCCGAAAGGCCCCGCTCCAACGATTGATCGGCTCGGTAGGCCGCAAACTTGATGCTCGAGGATCCGCCGTTGATGGTCAGGACGATTGGGTTCATGCCAGACTCGCTAGGCTGAAGGCGACGCAAAGCCTCAATGAAGCTCGCCTCGATCATGGTCGGCTGCGGGGTGACGCGTTATCGAATGCGGCGACAGAAGTTACCCGGTCTGTCGATCGATCGTAGATGTGTTGCACGCGCGGCCCCTTCGGTGCCTGCCCCGCAGATGAGCCGACCGCCTCTGGTTCACCATGCCCTTCGAAGAACTGCGTGGCCTGTCGCTCGACGCGCGTATTTGTCGTAAGTAAGGATGTGGAATTCATTCCCTCGAGGTATAAGCACCCTCCCCAGGAGGCACCATGCGACGCTGGATGTTGGTGGGCGTATTGCTGTCCGTCGGCTGCAGTGCCACCGAGCCGGAAGTCACTCCCGACCCGGTGCTGCTGCCCGGCACCTACATCGTTAGGACCGACGGCAGCGCATACCCGCTGAACACGATCGACTACCCGTCGACCAGAATCGACGTCAACCTGTTTCTGACCACGGTCACCGATGCTGCCGTGACCGGTACGTGGACGGCACCAGTCGACTTCGGCGTAATCGAGGATGGTGACTGGCAGGCGGACGGCTACCGCATCATGATCGAGACGCAGTACGTCTCGATGTCGATCAAGATCGCACCGTCAAACCACGGCCCGACGTGTAGCGCCGTATATCGGCCCGCCGGGCAGGCGCAGACGTGGGCCTGTACCGTGGTGTCGGCGCCCGCCAGTTAGCCGCGCGGGTCGGTGTCGCGTCATCGCCGGCGCCGAGGCGGCCGTTCCGGGCCCAGACCCATCCGGTCTCGTCGTCCTCGATATGGACGCGGTAGTATCCGTTCGACCCGCGCGGCGCGAGCAGCCTTAGTTCGTCGGGCGGCCGGAGCAGCCGCACCGCGGGCAACGCGAGCTCGAGAGTCCGCCGCCCGCCCCTTGCCATCACCGCCCCCCGGGCCGACCATTCCGGCATGCCACCGACCCGTCGCGCCCCGGCATGACCGACCCAGTAGCGGAGCTCGCCCTCGGCCTCGCGCCGCACTACACCATCGAGCGTGAGCTCGGGCGGGGCGGCATGGCCACCGTCTATCTCGCGCGCGATGTGCGCCATGATCGCCGCGTCGCGCTCAAGGTGCTGCATCGCGACCTCGCCAGCGCCCTCGGCCCCGAGCGATTTCAGCGCGAGATCCGTCTCGCCGCCGGCTTTCAGCATCCCCACATCCTGCCAATCCACGATTCGGGCGACACCGCCGGCCGCCTCTGGTTCACCATGCCGTTCGTCGAGGGCGAGTCACTTCGCGACCGCCTGGATCGCGAGAAGCAGCTTCCCGTGGCCGACGCGATGCGCATTGCGCACGAGGTGGCCGACGCGCTCGACTACGCCCACCGCCACGGCGTGATCCACCGCGACATCAAGCCCGAGAACATTTTGTTGAGCGGCGACCACGCACTGGTGGCCGACTTCGGGATTGCCCGCGCGCGCGCCGTGGCGGGCGACGAGCGGCTCACCGAAACCGGGATCGCCGTCGGTACCGCGACCTACATGAGCCCGGAGCAGGCGGCGGGCGAACGCGAGATCGACGGCCGCTCCGACGTCTACAGTCTCGCGACCGTGCTGTACGAGATGCTGGCCGGCCAGCCGCCGTTCACGGCGGCCACCGCCCAGGCCGCCATCGCGCGCCGCTTCACCGAAACCGCGAAACCGGTGACTGAATGGCGAGAGGCGGTGTCGCCGCCGGTGGCCGCTGCGGTGCACCGCGCGCTGTCCCGGACGCCGGCCGATCGGTTCAGCACCGCCGGAGAGTTTTCGCGCGCGCTCTCCGCCCCGGCTCCGGCCGAGTCAGCGGCCGCTGCCGCGGTCACTACCGCGGCCCCGACCGCGGCCCTGTCCCGCCAGTGGCTGTTACCGGCCCTCGGCGCGCTGGCGCTCGCGGTGCTGGCGGTGGCCGGTGTTCTGTTCTCGACTCACCGCCCTCGATCCGCGTCTGCGCCGAGCGGCCCGCGACTCCTCGCCGTGCTGCCGTTCGAGAACGTCGGTGCGCCGGACGATCAGTACTTCACCGACGGCGTCACCGACGCCGTGCGCGGCAAACTCACCGCCGTGCCCGGTCTCCGGGTGACGGCGTCGGCCAGCTCCAATGCGTATCGTGGCACCACCAAACCGCTGCAGCAGATTGCCCGCGAGCTGGGCGTCAACTGGCTGCTGGTTGGAAAGGTGCGCTGGGCCAAGCGCCCGGATGGCACCAGCCGGGTGCAGGTGAGCCCCGAGCTCATCGACGCGACATCCGCCGCGGCCACCTGGCAGCAACCCTTCGACGCTACGCTCACCGACGTCTTCCAGGTGCAGGCCGATATCGCGGGCCAGGTGGCCGGAGCGCTCGACGTTGCGCTGGGCGACAGCACCCGCCAACAACTCGCCAGCCGGCCCACGCAGAACCTCGCGGCCTACGATGCCTTCCTCCGCGGCGAGCAGGCATCGACTGCCGGCGCCGCCGGCGATCCCGCGTCACTCCAGCGAGCCGCCGACTTCTACCAGCAGGCGACCGCGCTCGATCCCGAGTTCGGACTCGCGTGGGCTCGGCTGTCGGAAATGCATTCGTCGGTCTACGCACTTTTCGCGACATCGGCGGGCGGGGAGGCGGCACGGAGCGCCGCCGAGCGTGCGGTGGCGCTCGCGCCAAACGAGGCCGAGGCATACGCGGCGAGCGCGCAGTATTACCAGCTCGTGCCGCGGGAGCTCGGTCCAGCGGCGGCCGCGGCCACTACCGGCCTCCGGCTCGCGCCCGACAACGCATCGCTGCTCACGGTTCAGGCTGCGATCGAATCGGGGCTCGGGAAGTGGGACGCCGCCGTCGCCGATCTCACGCGCGCGGCAGCGCTCGATCCCCGCTCGCCCGCCGTCGCGCATCGCCTCGGCGTCACGTTGCGCCTGATGCGGCGCTATCCGGAGGCGCAGGCGGTGCTCGACCGGGGAATCGAGCTCGCGCCGTCCGATCTGATCACGCGGGTGGATCGGATGATGATCGAGCTGGAGCGGGGGGACCTTCCGGCCGCTCGCGCGATCCTGCAGCAGATTCCCCGGTCCGTGGACCCCACCGACGTCGTCGCGTTCGTGGCCACCTGGGACGACCTCTACTGGACGCTGGACGACGAGCAGCAGCAATTGCTCCTCCGCCTCCGCCCCAAAGCGATCGGGGACCGCGCCAACTGGGCGATTGTGCTGGCCGAGACCTATCGCCTGCGTGGCGACTCGGTCCGCATGCGCATCTACGCCGACTCGGCCTCCGCCGAATTCTCCGACGCGCTGCGCGACACTCCCAACGATCCGCAGGACCATCTCTTCGCGGGACTGGCGCTCGCCATGCTGGGCCGCAAGGCCGACGCGATCCGGGAAGGCGAGCGGGGCGTGGAGCTGCTCCCGATTTCCAAGGACGCGGATTACGGCGCCTACATGCAGCATCAGCTCGTGCGCGTCTACCTCCTGACCGGGGAGCTCGACAAGGCACTCGACCGGCTGGAGCCACTGCTCCGGATTCCCTACGATCTGTCGCCTGCATGGCTTCGGATCGATCCCACTTTCGCGCCCCTGCGCGGGAATGCGCGCTTCGAGCGGTTGGCGGGAGGGCCGGGATAGGCTGCAGTGGCCCCAGAACCTGTCACCAGATGCGCACTCGCTCGCCCGGCGCGAGATAGAGTTTCTGCCCCGCCTGCACGCCAAACGCCCGATACCACGCATCGATGTTTCGCACGGTGAGCGCCCGATACTGCCCCGGCGAATGGCCATCGGTCGCAATCCGCTGCCGTAGCGATGCCTCGCGCTGCTTGCTGCGCCACACCTGCGCGAAGCTGAGGAAAAACTGCTGGTCGCCGGTGAGTCCCGCCACCACCGGCGCCGGCTTGCCGCCGAGCGATGCGCGCCACGCGTCATACGCGGCGGTGAGCCCAGCGAGGTCGGCGATGTTCTCGGTCAGCGTGAGCCGCCCGTTCACCGCAAGATCGGGAAACGGCCGGTAGCCGTCGTACTGCCGCACCAGTTGCTCGGCTGACGCATTGAAGTGCGCCAGGTCCTCCGGCGTCCACCAGTTCCGGAGCTGGCCCCGGGCGTCGAAGTTGGCGCCCAGATTGTCGAAGCTGTGACTGATCTCGTGACCGATCACCGCACCCATCGCGCCGTAGTTCATCGCGGACGGGCGCGACGGATCGAAGAACGGCGCTTGCAGGATCGCGGCGGGAAAGTTCATCGCGTTCATCGCCGGCATGTTCACCGCGTTCACCTGCTGCGGCGTCAGCGACCACTCCGTCCGGTCCACCGGCTGGTGCAGCTTCACGAGATTCTTGCGATACTCGAACCGCTCCACGCGGTCAGCATTGCCGAACGCGTCGCCCGCGGCCACGTCGAGGCCGGCGTAACCCGGCCAGCGGTCGGGATAGCCAACGCTCACCCTGAGCGTCCGGAGCTTGGCCCGCGCCGCGGCCTTCGTGACCGGCGCCATCCAGGAGAGCCGTACGATCCGACGGTCGAGCGCGCGGATGATGCCGGCCACCATCGTCGCCGCCGCGCGCTTTGCACTCGCCGGGAAGTAACGTTCGACATACATCCGCCCGACCGCGAAGCCGAGTGCCGCGCTCGTGGCGTCGAGTGCGCGCTTCTCGCGGGACGCCTGCTCGGGCGCGCCGCTCAGTGTGCGCCCGAAGAAGTCGAACGCCTCGCGGTCGAATGCGGCCGGGAGCACCCGGGCATGGTGTTCGATCGCGTGGTATGCCAGCAGCGCCTTCCAGTCCTCCAACGGCTCGCTCGCCGTGAGTGCCGAGATGCCGGTGATGGCGCTCGCCTGCCACGCGACGAAAACCGGAATGTCGGCGAGACCGGCAGCGTCGAAGAAGGCATTCCATTCGAGCCCCGGCGCCTTCGCCGGAAAATCGGCGCGGCGCCAGTGCACGTTGCCCTTCACCACGTCCCAGGTGTCCTCGCGCTTCCAGTGCGTCGCCGCGAGCCGCGTCTCCAGCCGGACGATGGCGTCTGCCTTGGCTTCGGCGGAATCCATGCCGGCGAGCGTGAGCATCCGCACCACGTGGGCGCGGTACTTCGTCCGGATCGCCGCCATCGCGGCGGTGGAGTCGAGGTAGTAGCTCCGGTCCGGCAGCGCGAGCCCGCCCTGCAGGAGCGCGGCGGAGTTCTGCGTGGGATTGTCGAAGTCCTGATCGACCCAGAGGCCGAAGACGTTGTCGGTGTGGAGCGCGCCGTCGTTGATCACGTCCACGTCGGCGCGAAGGGTGGCGCCAATGAAGCGGGCGAGTGCGGTGCGGTCGCCGATCGTCGCGATCCGGGCCAGGACCGGCCGGAGCGGCGCCATGCCCGCGCGTTCGACGGCGGCGGTGTCGAGATAGCTGCCATAGAAGTCACCGACTTTCCGGCGATCGGAGCCAGCGGGCGCCTTCGCCGCCGCCGCCCCCTGCACCAGCGCCGCCAGCCCCTCTTCGGCGCGCTTGGCCGAGACGCTCGACGCGCCGATGGCGCTGCGGTCGGCCGGGATCGTGGTGTGCTCGAACCAGCCGCCGTTGGCGTAGCGGAAGAAGTCATCGCCCGGGCGGACCGAACGGTCCATGCCGGCTGTATCGAGGCCGGGACCGGTCGCGGCGGACTGGGCGGCGAGCGGCGCGGCAGGGAGCAGCGCGAGGAATGCGAGCCGCGCGAGGCATCGAGCAGGAGACATGGTTTCCGGGTCCGGGAGGCGGGGAGCGAGTGCGCGGCGACGACCGCACGCGCGTCAGGGAAATGTGACCGCTCCGGCGACGGCGTCAAAGGAGGCACCCTCGTCCCGACTACATTTCATCATGAGACTTTAAGACGTTCTCGCCCCCGCCACCACCGCTCTTCCGAAGGGATCTCACGCATGAGAATTCGCGAACTCCTTTGCGCCGGCGTCCTCCTCGCACCGTTCGCGGCGGCAGCAGGCGCCCAGGAAGTCACCGTCGTACGCGACGTGCTCGGACCCGAGGGGCCGCTGTTTCTGGACGGGAATCTCTACTATGTAGCGTGGACCAGCGGTACGCTGTCGAAGTGGGATGGCCGGACCACCACGGTGCTCAATGCGGCGAAGGGGTGCAGCCACAACGGCCTGGCGCTGACCCGGCAGCGGACCTTCCTGCTCGCCTGCACCGACGCACACGGCGCGATTCTCGAGCTCAACCTGACCGGCCGGGAGCTCCGCCGCTGGGACACCGACGACACGGGCCACGCGTTCGACGGCGGCATCAACGATATCGTGGTGGCGGCGAACGGCGGCGCGTACGCGACGGTGTTCGGTCCCTATCAGGAAGTGCCAACCGCGGTGGCCGGCCGGATCCTCTACCTGGCGCCGGGACGTTCGAAGTGGGTGGAGGTGGCGAACGACCTCAACTACGCCAACGGCATCGGCATCTCGCCCGACCAGAAGACGCTTTACGTCAGCGAGACGGTGGGAAACTGCATCCTTAAGTTCACGATCAACGCCGATGGGTCACTGGCCCATCGCGCCAACTTCGCTCTGCTCAATCGGCTGACGCCGAACAAGAATGATTCGTGGTGGCTGGGGCCCGACAGCATGAAGCTCGACGGCGAGGGAAACCTGTATGTCGCCCAGTTCTTTGGCGGGAAGATTCTGAAGATTTCCCCTGCCGGCAA
>JBDTQV010000069.1:0-8687 GCA_039932015.1 Gemmatimonadota bacterium
GCGACGGGTTCGATGTGATGGTGAGCGCACCGGGCGGCGAAAATCTCCGCGCCGCGCCGAATGGCGCGCTGGTGGCGCGTCTGCAGAGCGGCATGCGGCTCGAGCGGGTCGAGACGCGCGGCGCGTGGGTGCACGTGCGGCGTGCGGTCTGGATCGCCAGCAAAACGGCCGCTGCGCCGCCCAGAAGCGCGCCCGCCTATCAATCGATGGCGGCAAGGCCGCCGGCCCCGCAGCGGCCCGGGCCAACCCCCGCGCGCGCGCGTGCGGATTCGCTGCCGGCAGTCGCGGGCACGTCGGGAGACCGGGTAGAAGCGGCCCGTGGCACGCCGCTGTTTCTCGTACCGGAGGGAGGCCAGCTCGGCACCCTCGAGACCGGCGCGTCCGCGCGCGTGCTGGCCCGCTCCGGCGAATGGGTCCGGGTCCAGACTGAAGGGTGGGTGCGCGATGCCGATCTCAAGCCGGCGGCGGGTGCCGCGCTCGCCGGGGTGAGCGCCGCAGAGGTGCGCGCGAATCCCGACCGCTACGTGGGCCAGCTGGTGGACTGGCGGCTCCAGGTCGTGAGCATGCAGGTGGCTGACGAGCTCCGGCCGGAAATGCCGAACGGCTCGCCATATCTGCTGACGCGCGGACCGCTACCCGAGCCCGGGTTCGTGTACGTGATGACCACCCGCGAGCAGCTCGCGCGCTTCCGCGAGCTCGGCCCGCTCGCGGAGGTGATGCTGCGGGTGCGTATCCGCGCCTCCCGCACGAAGTATCTCGCGACTCCCGTCGTCGAGCTCGAGTCCCTCGTCGAATCGGCGCCGCCCGGCCGCTGAACGTTCCCGCCGCGTTTGGGAGTTCATCCATGTCGCTGATCGCGGCCGTCACACCAACCACTGAGTCGGTTCCCGCCGCGCTGCTCACGCTCGCGATCGTACTCACCGTTGCGAAGCTGCTCGGCGAGCTCGCCGAGCGGATCGGTCAGCCGGCTGTGCTCGGCGAGCTGGTGGCGGGCGTGCTGATCGGGCCCTCGCTGCTGGCGCTCGTCGACCCAGCGGCACCATGGATTCACCTCTTCGGCGAAATCGGCATCGTCATTCTGCTCTTCCAGATCGGGCTCGAAACCGATCTGCAGCGCCTGCTGCGAGTCGGCGGGGCCGCAGCGGCCGTCGCGGTCGTCGGGGTCATACTGCCGTTTGCGTTGGGCTATCTGGTATGTCACGCACTCGGCCTGCCGGCACTTGAATCGGTGGTGGCGGGTGCTGCGCTCACGGCTACGTCGGTCGGCATTACCGCACGCGTGCTCTCGGATCTGGGCCGGCTCCAGGATCCGGAGAGCCAGGTGGTGCTCGGTGCCGCGGTCATCGATGACGTGATCGGGCTCGTCATTCTCGCGGTGGTCGGGCGGGTCGTCGCGGGCGGGTCGATTTCCCCTGTCGGGGTCGCAGTGACGTCCGCAATTGCGTTCGGTTTCGTCGCGCTCGCGGTGGTCGGCGGCAGGTTTGTGATTCCGCCGCTCTTCAATCTGCTCGCGCGCCTGGGCCGGCCGGAATCACTGGCGACCATGGGGCTCGTGATCGGCCTGGCGTTCGCCGTGCTGGCGAACGCCGCGGGGTCGGCGCTCATCATCGGTGCGTTCGCCGCCGGCCTGGTCTTTCAGCCGACCGCGCACGCGCAAACGATCGAGCGTGGCGTGACACGACTCGGCCACTTCTTCGTCCCGATCTTCTTCGTGACCGTCGGCGCGGCGGTGGACGTCCGGACGCTCGGCGATCCGCGCGTGCTGTTGATCGGCGGGCTGCTCATTCTGGTCGCGATCATCGGCAAGGTGCTCGCCGGCTTTGCGCCGTTCTGGTTTCCCGGGCGCAAGCTGGTGATTGGCGTCGGCATGGTGCCACGCGGTGAGGTGGGACTCATCTTCGCGCAGACCGGGCTGGCGGCGGGCGTGCTCGATGCGGGATTGTTTGCATCCGTTACGCTCATGGTCATGGTGACGACATTCATCGCGCCGCCGGCGCTGAAGGCGCTGCTGAGCCGCGGGGGACCGGCAGGTGACGGCGGCGGCGGCGCGGCCGAGCTGGTGAGCGAAGCCTGATGGAGACTCCGCTGAACCGCCGGTATCTCGCCGTGCTTGCCGGGGCGGCGCTGCTGATTCTGATCGCCGGCGCGCTCCTGCGTCCACGCACCACCACGTCGGTGCTGCCGCGCACCGAACTGGTGCAGCTCGACCAGATGTCACGGCGCCGGGTCGCGGAAGATTTTGCGGCGTACTTCGCCGAGCGCGCGCGCCTGTTTGCGGTGCATCTGCTGCCGTCCGGCGCGCCGGCGGGAGTGATCGTGAGCGAGACCGAGGCGATCGCCGCGGAGCCGACGGGCGCGACGCCGTGGCCGTTCCGTCGGGTCGCGCGATCCGAAGCCGATTCAATCCGGCCAGCGCCCGAACCGATCCGGGCGCCCACCGGCTGGCTCCTCGCCGTGCGGCGCACGCCAGCGGGGAATGCTGGATGGGCACCGGTGCTGGTGAGTGGCCGGACCAGCGCCAACTGCGGTGCGTGGCAGACACGGCCGCTGCTCGTGAGCGAGCGGCTGCCGGCGGCGTTTGCGGGCGCGGCCGCATTCGATCTCGATGGCCGGCTGGCCGGTGTCGTTGCGCTCTGCAGCAACGAAAGCGTCATCGTGCCGATGGACGAAGTGGTGCGGCTCGTGACCGCGGCAGAGTCGCCGGCGGGCGTGCTGCTCGCGCGTGCAGGGATTGTGGCCGTAGCGGCGCCCGGTGATTCCGGTATCGATATCCGCCAGGTCCGGATCAGGTCGCCCGCCGAACGTCCCGATCTGTATCCGGGCGACCGGGTGACGGCCGTGAACGCCGAGCGCATTTCGGGCGATTCGGGCATAGCCCGCCTCGCCGCCGCGGCGCCCGGCACCACGATCACGCTGCACTCGGCCGGCGCGGCCGAGCGAACGATCGTGCTGGGAAATACGGCCGCTTTGGGCAAGGCCGCACCGGCGGGCCTCGTACTGGGAGACCTTCCGGGTGTGTCCATCGGGCATGTCGACAGCGGCAGCGCCGCCGCGCGAGCCGGTCTCCGCGCCGGCGATCGCGTGCTCCGCGTCGGCGGCCGGCCGGTCACCTCATCGCGCTCGTTGTATCAGCTGCTCGCCGCGCGCGACTCGGTCAAGCTGATTGTCTACGCACGCGACGGCGCGCTGCTCAGCGCGCAACTTCGCAATGAATAGTCTCACCGCCATCGGCGCGATCCTGCTGCTGGCGCTACTCGCGGGACACCTGGTCAAGGCGATGCGCGTGCCGGAGGTCACCGGGTACATTCTCGCCGGTGTCGCGGTCGGGCCGTTCGGACTCGGGCTCGTGAGTCATGAGAACGTCGTCAGCCTCAGCGTGTTCAGCGAGGTGGCGCTCGGCCTGATCCTGTTCTCGATCGGATCGGTCTTCGACCTGTCCCGCTTCCGCGAGTTCGGAAGCCACGTACTGAGTGTCACGTTCATCGAGTCCGCACTGGCCGGGGGGCTCGTCACTGCCGGCATGCTGGTGTCGGGCCAGCGGTGGCAGGTGGCGTTTCTCCTGGGCGCGATCGCGATCGAGACCGCCGCCGCGTCTACGCTGATGGTCATCCGCGAATGCGATGCGGCAGGGCCGCTCACCGACACGCTCACCGGCATCATCGCGGTCAACAACATCCTGACGCTCATCGCGTTCAGCCTCGTCGCGACCAGCATCGACCTGCACGCGGCGGCCGGAGGTGTGGGTGGGTGGAGTGCCGCATACCGCGCGATCTTCCCGCTCATCTGGCAGCTCGCCGGATCGGTCGCACTCGGCTTTCTCGTGGGCCTGCTGCTTGCGAGCTGGGCGTCCCATGTGACCGAGCACGGCGAATTGCTGATCCTGCTCGCCGGGTGCGTCCTTCTCTGCGTCGGTGTTGCGAGTCTGCTCGACCTGTCACCGCTGGTGGCGAGCCTTGCCGTAGGCGCCACGATGGTGAACCTCTCGGGCAAGAGCCGCGGCCTCTTCGGCGCACTGACCCGCACCGACCCTCCACTCTACGCGATTTTCTTCGTGATCGCCGGCGCCGACCTCGACCTCAAGCTGCTCGGATCCCTCGGCGTGCTCGGCACGATCTACGTCATTGGGCGGGCGTCGGGAAAACTGGTGGGCGCGCGACTCGGTGCCGTGCGCTCCGGCGCCACGTCCGAAGTGCGGCGGTTCCTCGGGCCCGCGATGCTCGCGCAGGCGGGTTTGGCGATCGGACTCATCATCACCACCCGCGAGCGTTTTCCGGACCTGGCACCCACGATCACCGCCGTGGTGCTCGGCGCCGTAACGGTCTTCGAGCTCATCGGGCCGCTGGCGACGCGCATGGCGCTCACCCGGAGCGGCGAGGCGTCCGCCCGGACCGACCCGGCGGCGGCGCCCGGCTGAGCGGCGCCCGGGGCGGGGAGTGGCGCCGCCGTCGCCAAGGCGCCAATTTCAAGGCCCCGGCCATCCGGCCGCGCCCATGGAGCGACATATGAATGACCTGCTCAAGCAACGCATTCTCCGAAGTCTGGACTCGCTCGGGGACGAACGAGGATACCAGATACTCGACTACATCGAATTTCTCGAGAGCCGCTACGCGGAGCGCGCCCGGCCCACCGGCATCCTCGCCAAGCTGACCGAAACGGTCGAGGACACGATGCGCGCCGGCCGGCTGCCCATCAAGGCAATCAGCGGCACGATGGGATTGCTGGACAGCGCCACCAAGGTGATGAAAGGCGTCGCGGCCGCAGGGCAGGCCGTCGTCGATGAAGCGGTGAAGGCCGCCGATGGCGGCGGCAGCCGGGCGGAATTGCCGCCGCCGCCCAAGCCACAGTCCAGTACGGGGAGCTGATTCCGCTCTCCGAATCGCCGGTCCCCCTTCTTTCCGGACAATGCATGGCATCCACGGTCGACGCGCCCTCCGCCGCCCCGGCGTCCGAGCAACAGTTCATCCGCGGCATCGGCCCCATCCAGGCGATCTCGCTGGTGGTCGGCACGATGATCGGCTCGGGCATCTTCATCGTCTCGAGCGGTATCAGCCGGGAGGTGAGCGCGTGGGGGCCGGGCGGGCTCATGCTCGTCTGGATTCTGACGGGCCTCATGACCATGGCGGGAGCGCTGGCGTACGCCGAGCTCGCCGCGATGATGCCAAAGGCCGGCGGCCAGTACGTCTTTCTGCGGGAGGGACTCGCCCCGTCGGTCGGATTTTTGTTCGGCTGGACGCTGTTTGCCGTCATTCAAACGGGCACGATCGCCGCGGTCGCCGTCGCGATGGCCAAGTATCTCGCCGTGTTCGTCCCGTCGCTGTCTGACGCGATTTTCCTGCCGCTCGGCAGCATCCGCCTCCCGGGCTCGGCTGAAGCGATACCGCTGGGCGTGTCGGTGCAGCGCGTCGTCGCGATTGCGAGCATCGTGTTGCTGACCTGGATCAATGCGCGAGGCGTCTCGGTCGGAGCGCGTCTGCAGACCTTCCTCACCGTCATCAAGGCAATCGCCCTCGCGGCACTCGTGCTCCTGGGGATCGCGATCTTCCGTCGCGCCGATGTCGCGGCCGCCAACTTCGGCGCGAACTTCTGGGGCACCGGCGCCTGGGGTCTTGCGATGTTGCCCATCATCGGCGCCGCCATGGTGGGCTCGCTCTTCTCGGCCGATTCCTGGAACAACGTCACCTTTGCCGCCGCCGAGGTGCGCGAGCCGAGCCGAAACCTTCCGCGCGCGCTCGCGATCGGCACCGGTCTGGTCACGCTCCTCTACATCCTCGCCAACGTCAGCTATCTCAGCGTGCTGCCGTTCGCTGGTGATCCGAACGGTGCGGATGCGCTCGCGCGCGGCATTCAACACGCCACGCAGGACCGCGTCGCGTCCGCCGCGGTGGACGTGATGCTCGGCGGGGTCGGCGCGGCGGTGATGGCAGGACTGATCGTCATCTCGACCTTCGGCTGCAACGCCGGGCTCGTGCTGGCCGGGCCGCGGGTGTATTTCGCGATGGCTCAGGATCGCCTGTTCTTCCGCCGGGCCGGCGAGCTGCACCCGCGGCTCCGGACGCCAATCTTCGGCCTGATCGTCCAGGCGGTCTGGGCCTCGGTGCTGTGCCTCAGCGGCACCTACAATCAACTTCTCGATTATGTGATCTTCGCGTCGGTCCTGTTCTACTTCCTCACGACCCTTGCGCTGTTCCGGCTGCGCCGCGTCCGGCCCGATCTGCCGCGGCCGGTCAAGGCCTTCGGATATCCCGTGGTGCCGGCGCTCTATCTCATCGCGGCCGGCGCACTCATGATCGTGCTGTTGATCAAGAAACCGCTGTTCACGTGGCCCGGCCTGCTCATCGTGGCGCTCGGAATCCCGGTGTACCTGATCTGGCGCCGGTCGGCCGCGAACGATACGACGGCCGCTTGATTTCCCGGTAATTCGGCTCTACACTTCCACATGGAACCATCGACACTCACCGGCCCTTCGTCGGCCCCTCCGGGGGGCGCCGAGGGCCGTCGCGTATCAACGCCTGAACCGCGGCGGGACGAACCGGCGCCGAGCCGAATTCGCGCCGAGGTCGGGCTCACGTTCGATGACGTGCTGCTCGTGCCCCGGCACTCGACAGTCCATCCGCGCGACGTTTCGACCGCCACCCGTCTCACCCGCACCATCTCGCTCAACATTCCGCTCATTGCCGCCGCGATGGACACCGTCACCGAAGCCGAAATGGCGATTGCCATGGCGAGGGCCGGCGGCATCGGTGTGATACACAAGAACATGTCGATCGAGCGCCAGGCGGCGGAAGTCGACAAGGTGAAGCGCAGCGAGAGCGGCATGATCATGAACCCCATCACCCTCGGCCCCGAGCGCCCGCTCCGGGAAGTCGTGGCGTTGATGCGGCGGTTCAAGATCTCCGGCGTTCCGATCGTCGATGGGCAGGGCCGTCTCGTCGGGATCGTCACCAATCGCGATCTGCAGTTCGAGCGCAATCTCGACCAGCCGATCCGCGAGGCGATGACCAAGGAGAAACTGGTCACGGCGCCGGTCGGCACCGATCTCGACGACGCCGAGCGCATGCTGGCGCGGCACCGGATCGAGAAGCTCCCGGTGGTGGACGGCGAGGGCGTCCTCAAGGGGTTGATCACGGTCAAGGACATCTTCAAGCGCCGCGAGCATCCCAACGCCAACAAGGACCAGCACGGCCGCCTCCGCGTCGCGGCAGCGGTCGGCGGCACGCCGGGAGACAAGGCCCGCGCCAAGGCGCTGGTCGATGCCGGCGCCGACGTAATCGTGATCGACAGCGCCCACGGGCACAGCGGTGGCGTCCTCGCCACGGTCGATGTGCTGCGCCAGGCATTTCCGGACGTCCAGATCATCGCGGGCAACATCGCCACCGAGAGCGGCGCACGGGAGCTGGCGCGGCGCGGGGTCGACGCCATCAAGGTCGGCATCGGTCCCGGCAGCATCTGTACGACGCGCGTCGTCACGGGCGTGGGCGTTCCCCAGGTGACCGCGATCATGGATGCAGTGCGCGGCGCGGGGGACATTCCCATCATCGCCGATGGCGGTATCAAGTATTCGGGCGATGTCGTGAAGGCACTCGCCGCCGGTGCGTCGTCCGCGATGATGGGCTCGATGCTCGCCGGCACCGAAGAAAGCCCCGGCGAAAGCGTGCTGGCTGAAGGCCGCCGCTTCAAGATGATCCGCGGCATGGGCAGCCTCTCCGCCATGCAGGACGGCTCGGCGGATCGTTACTTTCAGGACGGAGAGATGGCGCCGTCGAAGTGGGTGCCGGAAGGAATCGAAGGCCGTGTTCCGTACAAGGGCGCCGTGGCCGACGTGATCTACCAGATGGTAGGCGGGCTCCGAAGTGGCATGGGTTATTGCGGCGTCGCCGACATCGCCCAGCTGCAGCACGATGTCGAGATGATCCGGGTCACGACCGCAGGGCTCCGCGAGTCGCATCCGCACGATGTGACGATCACCCGCGAGGCTCCGAACTACAGCGCGTAAGGTGGCGAACGCCGCCTTGCCCTGGCCGCAGTACGTCGTCTGTTTCGAATTCCCCAACCGAGGCAACTGATGAGCGTACCCCACGTGCAGGGCGGCCCTCCGCCGCGCCCCTTGACCTCAGGCGGCGGGACAGGACTCTGGGCCACGAAATCGATCACCGCGCTGCGGGCCGAGGCCGAGGCAACCGGCGAGCATTCGCTGAAGCGTACGCTCGGTGCCCTCAACCTCACCATGCTCGGCATCGGCGCGATCATCGGCGCCGGCATTTTCGTCCTAACCGGACTCGCGGCCGCATTGCACGCGGGCCCCGCCGTGCCGATCTCCTTCGTTCTCGCCGCCACCGCCTGCGGCCTCGCCGGGCTCTGCTACGCCGAAATGGCCAGCGCGGTGCCCGTGGCGGGGAGCGCGTACACCTACTCGTACGCCACGATGGGCGAGTTCATCGCCTGGATCATCGGCTGGGATCTCGTGCTCGAGTATGCGATGGGAGCGGCGACAGTCGGCGTCGGCTGGTCCGGGTATTTCGTCAGCATGCTCGACTTCTTCGGCGTGCACCTGCCGACGGCGCTCACGTCCGCACCGCTCCGGCTCTGCACCGCCGAAGACGTCACCAAGGCGGTCGACTTCTGCGGGAAGGCGGGCTGGAACACCACCGGCGCGCTGTTCAACCTGCCGGCCATGGCGATCGTGCTCA
>JBDTQV010000070.1:0-8582 GCA_039932015.1 Gemmatimonadota bacterium
GGTCGGCTGAGCACGACCTCCGCACCGCCGAGCTCCACCTGCTGTCGAAGATAGCGCTGGATTTCGTCAGACAAGGCGCCGCTCGACTCGCTCGCAGATGGCGTCGGCGACCGCGCGCTTGCTCAGGAGCGGAAGCGCCTCACGCCCGCCTTCCCGATCGACGATCGTGACGCGATTGGTGTCGACGTCAAATCCCGCGCCGGCCTCGAGCGCGTCGTTGATCACGATCAGGTCCAGATCCTTCCGCGTCAGTTTCGCACGTCCCTTTGCCTCGGCATCGCCAGTCTCGAGCGCAAACCCGACGATCACCGCGCCGCGCTTTCGCGCGTAGCGCGTCGCGAGCAGTACATCCGGCGTCGGCTCCAGGTCGATCGTCAGCGCACCGGCGGAGCGGGCAGTTTTCTCGGCGTGTGCAACTTTGGGACGATAGTCGGCCGGCGCCGCGGCCATGATCAGCACGTCCGCTGTCGGTAGCTCGGCGAGCACGGCGGCCTCGAGCTCAGCCGTGGATTCGACCAGGCGGAGCGCCACTCCACCGGGAACCGGCAACCCCGACGGGCCGGAGATCAGCACAACGTCGGCCCCGCGCTCCCACGCCGCTTCGGCGAGCCGATACCCCATCCGCCCACTCGACCGATTCGTGATCACGCGAACCGGGTCGATCGCTTCCCGGGTAGGACCCGCGGTGACGATGACGCGACGGCCGGCGAGGGCGCCGGTGCGGGCGTGCGCGCTGGTGCCGTGGAGCGCCGCCGTCACCGCAAGCAGCCGTGCCGCGTGCGTCAGGATGGTCTCCGGCTCGCTCATCCGGCCCGGCCGTTCCGACGGGCCTTCCGCGAGCGCGCCGATCTCCGGCCCCACGACCGCAAACCCGCGCTCGCGCAGCACCGCAAGATTCGCTTGTGTCTGCACGTTGGCGAACATCTCGTCGTTCATTGCGGGAGCGAGCAGAACCGGTGCAGTGCGGGCGAGCAGGAGTGCCGTCAATACGTCATCCGCGAGCCCCTGCGCGGCGCGGGCGATCAGCTGCGCCGTGGCCGGTGCCACGATGATGAGATCAGGCTCGCGGCCGAGCCGGATGTGCGCGAGCGCCGCGCCAGGCTCCCAGAGGGAGCGCACGACGGGGCGCCCGGTCAGTGCTTCGAACGTCAGCGGCCGCACGAATTCCGCGGCCGCTTGCGTGAGTACCACGTCCACCCTGGCCCCGGCCTCGGTCAGGCGCCGGGCGAGAAGGCAGCTCTTGTAGCATGCGATCCCGCCCGACACGCCGAGCACGACGTGCCGGCCGGACCACACGGTCAGGCCTCGGAGCGGCGGCGGCGGAGGAGCTTGTAGTTGAGATCGCCGTCGACGAGCGCGTCCAGCGCGCGGGTCGTGAGCTTCTCTTCGCTCGGCTCGAGCTGATCCTTCGGGAAGTCGTTCAGATAGCGCGCGAATTTCGCGGCCACGAGTACGCCGAGGTACTTGTTGCCTGCCTTCTGCGCGACTTCCGAGGGGGTCGTGATGTGCATGCAGAACTCCTTCAGGGTACCGTGGCCAACACTAGCTGCCGGGAAACTTCGCCGCTTCTTCGATGACGTCGCGGCGGAGCCGCTCGATCATCGTGCCTAGACCATCCTGCCGGCTCACCCGGCGCGCTTCCGCGTCCAGGATTGCCGCCACCTGCGCGACCGCCGCGAACAGGTCCTCGTTCACGACGACGTAATCGTATTCACCCACTGCCTTGAGCTCATCGGCCGCTCGCGCCACCCGCTCGCGAAGCACGAGGGCACTTTCGGTGTTGCGTCCGGTCAAGCGACCGACCAGCACCGCCGCCGACGGAGGCAACACGAACACATGGACGGCGGTGGGCATCTGCGCGCGGACCTGGCGCGCACCCTTGATTTCGATGTCGAGCACCACCGTCTTGCGTGCGGCGAACAGCCGGTCGATCTCGGAACGCAGCGTGCCGTACAATTCGCCGCCATACGTCGCCGATTCCAGGAAGTCGCCCGCAGACTCGCGCCGGAGGAACTCGTCCCGCGTCAGGAAGTGGTAGTCCCTGCCGTCCACTTCACCGGCGCGCACAGGCCGCGTGGTGGCACTCACCGAGTAGCCGAGGTCATCCCGCGCGAGCAGCAGCTGCTTCGCGATCGTGGTCTTGCCGCCGCCCGATGGCGACGAGAGCACGAGCAGGAACGGGGTCACTCGATATTCTCGAGCTGTTCCCGAAATTTCTCGAGCTCACCCTTCATCGCAATCACTCGCGTGGCGATCTCGGCGTCACCCGCCTTGGAGCCCATCGTGTTCACTTCGCGCCCGAGCTCCTGCGCGAGAAACCCGAGCTGCTTGCCGGCCGGCTTGTCGGTCGCGAGTGCTTCGCGCGCGGCGGACACGTGCGCGGCGAAACGGACGAGCTCCTCAGTGATGTCCAGCTTGTCCGCGATGAACGCGAGCTCCTGCGCCAGGCGACTCTCGTCCGGCGTGCGTCCATCCATCAACTCGGCGACCGCAGTGCGCAGCCGATCGCGCTCGCGGACCAGCCGCGCGGGTGCACGCTCGGCAATCGCCGTGGCTTCGGACTCGAGCCGATCGAGGCGGTGGAGCAGCTCAGTGACGAGTGCACCGCCTTCGCGCCGCCGCATGGCGCGGCATTCTTCGGCGGCTTTCGCGACAATCGGCTCGACTTCGGCCCACGGCACTTCGACGCTCTGCGCGCCGGCCCAGGTCAGCACCTCCGGCTGGCGCGCGATCAATTCGAGATCCACTCGCCCGCCGAGCCCGAGCACCGCCTGCAGAGCCTGGAGCCGGTCGGCGACCATGCGTGCGCGGGGAATATTCACCGTCAATTCGGGCTCGCGGTCGGCAATCTCGGTCCAGCGGCCGTGAACCGCGATGTGCCCGCGGTCGAACTCCTGCCGGAGTCGATCACGCAGATCGGATTCGAGGCTGGCCAGATCGTTGGGCAGCTTGAGCGCAAGATTGAAGAACCGGTGGTTCACCGTCCGGATCTCGATCCGGAGCCGGCCGCCGCCCGCCATGCCTTCGGCCGCGCCGAACCCGGTCATACTGTACGCCAAGCCGACCTCCGCCGAATGCGAGACAGCAGGGAAAGTTACCCCGAGACAGCCCCCCGGGGTAGGCCGGGCACTCGGCAGCACCGGAGCAAGGCTAGTTGAGGAACTCCCAGCGGATGCCAAAGGCGCTGCTGTAGCGCGGGATCCGGAAACCGGGAACGTAGGCGGCTCTGCTGCCGCCCACATTGCGCGAGTCCCAGAAAACCGTGAGGCTCCCGATCTCCATTTGCACCTGGCTCCGGAGAAACCGCGCGGCGGGCAGCAGCACCGGTGCGCCGACGGCGTCACGCCCGATGGTCCCGGCCTGCCAGCCCTCGACGCCGATCGCGAGCTTGAGCTGGAAATACCCGCTGGGGAACTGGCGGAGGAACTTCGAGCGAATCGTGCCATTGGCCGCGTAGTGCCGCGGCGGGACGCCGTCCGGCGTCGCGGTGCGTGGATTGGCGTACCAGCCATCGACGACGAGCCACCGCCACGGTGCGAGGTGCCCCGCGAGCGTGACCCACTCGGTACTCGCGTGCGGTGCGAGGGATACGATCCCGGGAAAAGCCTGATACCCGAACGGACTGTACGCGGCATTTCGGCTGTAGGTCGCTTCACCGCCCACCCACCCGCGCTCCAGGCCGGCAGTGAGCTGCACATCGTGAAGAGTCTGCGCCGTGTCGGTGATGATCGAAGGCGCGGCGACTTCCGTCCCCGCGCGAAGCGCTCCGCCCACGCTGAGTCCCAGCGGGAGCGCGACACCGCCGCGGAGCCCCACCCACCGGCTCGATCGTCCACCGAAATGATGCTGAAAAACCGCCTGGCCGGATGCGGTGATCGCCGTCGCGGGAGACCATCCCAGCCATGCGCGCGAGTCGAACGATGTCCAGCGCCCGCGGCGGAATGCCGACACGCCGCCGGAGAACGCCGCGCGCTGCACCGATGCCATGCCGCCGAGCTGATTGATCTGTTGCGTGATCCCCGCGCTGTCCCATCCGGTGCGAGCGTACACCAGATCGATGCGAGGCGCTGCTGGACCCGCACTCACCCCGTACGACGCTCGAAACTGCGCATCGGTGCGCTTGCCCTCGAGCGCCGAGCCCAGCGCACCGGCGTCACTGGTGAACGCGTCGCGGTCGATGGACGGCCGGATGAGCTGATACTGCAGCCCGAACCGTGGCGACGGTACATAGCTTCCCTGTACCCAGAGCTGCGAATTGGTGAACGCGCCGGTGCTCGCCGTGGACGGCGGAGCCTTGACGTAGTCGCCGGCGAGCACAAATCCCAAACCGCGCCGCGTGCGCTGCTCCAGCTCGCCCGAATACATCGCGAGCTTGTCCGATCCTGACGCCACGACAATGCGCGAACGAGGCGCGAGCCGATCGTGGCGACGGGTGTAGAGTCGCACTTCGAGCAGCCCAGGCCACCGCTCGATCTCGACACGGTCCAGAAAATTCAGCGAGAAGAGCGACGGATCCACGGCGAGGCTGTCGGGTCCTGCGGGCACGTAGGGCATGCCGTCCAGCACGTAGTGCACCGATGAGGCCCCGCGCCCCTGCATGTTGACCGGCTCGGGGCGCCCAAGGCGGCCACCACGCCAGACGTACGCGCCGGGAATGCGCGCGACGAGGTCGCCCACCGTTGCGACGTTGAGCCACTCGATCGAGTCGCGGTCGAACACGACGCGCGCAAAGGCCGGTGCGGGTGCCGACTCGGCGAGGCGGGGGAGGACCGGCAGCACGACCGACGTGCGCTGCTGCAGCGCGAGGTAGCGATTCGTTCCGGTGTCGGCCGGCGCGCTGCCGGCAACGCCGACGCGTTCAGCTGGGCGCGGTGTGGTGCTGGTCGTGTCCCGCGCCTTCACGCTATCCGGCTTCTGCGCGGTCGCACGCGCCGCGACGGCGCTCGAGAGCAGCGCTGCTGCGACGACGAGACGCGCGAAGTCAGACTTGACGGGCAAGCAAGAACTCGCTGCACAGTCGAACGCCCACGCCGGTGGGGCCTTTCACCCGGCTCGCATCATCGCGCTCCGTGTACGCAGTGCCGGCAATGTCGAGATGCGCCCACTTGAATCCTTCCGCAAACTCGCGCAGAAACCAGCCGGCGCTGATGCTGCCGGCGGGGCGGCCGCCGCTGTTCTTCATGTCCGCGATGTCCGACTTGATCAGGTCGTGAAATTCGTCCCAGAGCGGCAACGGCCATACCCGTTCACCGGCGCGCTCACCGGCCGCGCGGAGCTCCTCGATCAGCGTGTCGTCGGTGCCCATCAAACCTGACGCCGTATGTCCGAGTGCGATGATGATCGCACCGGTAAGCGTCGCCATGTCCACGACGCACGCCGGCTCGTACCGCCGCGCGTAGGAGAGTGCGTCGGCCAGGATCAGCCGGCCCTCCGCGTCGGTATTGATGACCTCGATCGTCTTGCCCAGGTGACTCGTCACGACATCACCCGGCTTTACCGCGGTACCGGACGGCATGTTCTCGGTGCTCGGAATGAGTCCGACCACATGCACTTTTGGCTTGAGCCGGCCGAGCACTTCGAAGGTGCCAAGCACCGCCGCGGCGCCCGACATGTCGTACTTCATGTCTTCCATGCTTTGCGCCGGCTTGATCGAGATCCCGCCGGTGTCGAACGTGACGCCCTTCCCGATCAGTACGACGGGTGCGCCCGGTGCGCCGTTGTACTCGAGCGCGATGAACCGCGGCTCCTCGGGCCCGCCCTGAGAGACCGCGAGCAGCGCGCCCATCTTTTCCTTCTCGATGGCTGCCTTGTCGAGGACGGTCACCGCGATGCCGTGTCGCCGACCGAGCTCGCTCGCCACGTTGGCCAGATACGTCGGCGTGCAGACGTTGCTCGGCAACACCTGCACGCCG
This sequence comes from Gemmatimonadota bacterium, assembly GCA_039932015.1. Lineage (GTDB taxonomy): Bacteria > Gemmatimonadota > Gemmatimonadetes > Gemmatimonadales > GWC2-71-9 > JAICUF01. The sequence continues at coordinate 5,913 of JBDTQV010000070.1, forward strand.
CGCGTGAGGGCCTGGCCGGCGGCAATCGCCGCACCGATCGCGTGACCGGCTTCGAGCTCGGCGCGATCTTCCGGCGCGAGCAGATCGATCCGCGCGAGCACGGGCTTTGGATCCTCCGGCGGGCGCTTCATGTCCACGAAATGCCATGCGCCCTGCCCCAGCCCCTCGACGACAGCCTGTGCGGCGTCCTGCGGTGAGACGGTGGCCCTTGCCTCCGGCGCGATGTAGAACGTAGCCGACGGCATCCCGAGTGTACGTACGCGCTTCGCCGCCACCGAGGCTGCGCGCCGGAGCGCGGTTCGCCCGGCTTCCGCTCCGGCGCCGACGCCCACCAGGAGCACACGGGTCGTGGCCCCGCCGGGATAAAGCAATGCCGTCTCATCTTTCTTGCCGGTGAAATCACCCGCGCCGAACAGGCGGCCGAGCGCACCGTCTATCGCGCGGTCGAGCGCGCTGAGCGACGGCGGCATTCCGCCGCGTGGCACGGCGATGGCGAGCAATGGCGTCGCGATTCCGGCAGGAGCATCAGGACGAACGGACGTATCGAACGGCATGGAGTCTCGGCGCGGATGGAGGTAAGAGGTCGGAGTGAAAAAGCTAACCAGTGCCTGCGGGTGTCGCCACGCGCGCGGGCGGCGCACCGTCGCCCGCGCGGACCCGTTGCATCGCGAGAATGCCGAGCGCGGGACCGGCGGCGAGCACGGGGAACGCAAATCGCCAGCCTGCCGCCGCTACCACCAGTGGCACGAGTTGGATGCTCGCCATTGTGAGGAGAAATCCAAGCGACGTCTGCAGCGTGAGCGCGGTGCCTACGCCGTGCGCGGGCGCGAGCTCGGTCGCCAGTGCGCTGAACTGCGCGCTGTCCGCGACGACCGCAATCCCCCACACCCAGGCCAGTGGCACCACTAGCCACCAGCTCGCACCGAACACCGCACTCGACAACATCGCGCACGATCCGCTGACGATCAGTGCCGTGATTACGAGTCGCTCGCGACCGATTCGGTCGGCCAGACGACCCCCGTAGACGCATCCGACGGCACCGATCGCGATCGTCACGAACGTGAGGAGCCGTAGCGCTGTGACTGTCGGCGGAGCGTGCCCGAGGAGCGCACGTCTCGCGGCGCTCGCGGCGAAGTAGCCGCCGATCCAGGCCCAGAACGCATAGAGCTCCCACATGTGTCCCAGGTATCCCGACGTCACGAGGCGCAGCCGGCGGTCGCGGAAGACGGTGCCCGCCAGGTGCCACGAAAACGGGCGCCGAGCAAACGCGAACGGGCCGTCCCGGTAAAGCAGCCAGATGAGCGCGCCGGCGAGCGTCGCCGCGCCCGAAGTGCCAAGCAGCACGACGCGCATACGCTCGCCGCCGATCGCCTCGAACAGGTATGGCAATGCCTTCCCAATGGTCAGCGCGCCCACCACCGAGCCGATCGCGAGGCCGCGCGCGGCGCGAAACCAGGTTGCCGCCATTTTCATCGCCGGTGGGTAGACGCCGGCCAGGCAGGCACCGGTTGCGAAGCGGAACAGCAGCGCAGTACCGTATCCGGTGGCAGCGAGGAGGAGAGCGTTCGCCGCCGCAGCGCCCAACGCGGCGGCTGTGAAGAGCGTCCGCGAGGGAACCGTGTCGGGAATATTGAGCACGGCCAGCGTGAGCGTCCCCGCGACAAAGCCGAGCGGCACGATGGACGTGATCCAGGCCGACTCCGCCGGCGTGAGGCCCCAGCTTCGCGAAAGCGCCGGCGCGAGCACGGTGCCGGCAAACCAGACACTCATTCCAAGGAGTTCGGAAACCGCGAGCAGCGCGAGCATGCGCCATCGACGCGGCGCGGCATCGGCACCGCCGGGCGCGGTGTCAGGCAAGCTGTTCCGCCGCCGCGCTCGCCCGCTCCCACCGCGCGAACGCACGCTCCAGCTCCACGCGCGCTCGTTCGAGCTCGGTGCCGAGCTTTTTCGCATCGCGCGGACCGTCCGCCGTCGCGTAGAGAGCTGGATCCTCGAGCTGAACGCGAATCACCTCGACCTTCGCCTCCGCGGCAGCGACGGCGGTTTCCGCCTCGCTCAACTCGCGCTGGGCCGCTCGCGCAGCGTTCTGATCGGCCTTGCGGCGATCGTTGGTTGGACGGGTCTGCTTTCGCTCGCGCACCCGGCGCGACGCCTCCTCCTCCGCTGCCGCAACCGCCGCCGCATGCGCGCGCTCGGTGCTCGCGGTTTCCCACTCTTCGAACGTGCCGGGAAAATCCGTGATGTGCCGGTCGTGCAGCACCCAGACACGCGACACGAGCGTTCGGAGCAGCGTGCGGTCGTGGCTGACCAGGATGACGGTGCCGCCATAATCCTCGAGCGCATCCTCGAGCGCTTCGATCGATTCCACGTCGAGGTGGTTGGTCGGCTCGTCGAACACGAGGAGGTTTGCATTCTCCAGCATCATCATGGCGAGCGCCATCCGCGCCTGCTCGCCACCGGAAAGCGAATCGGCACGACGAAGCACCGAATCGCCGGAGAACCCGAATCGACCCAGATGGCCCTGGATCTGTCCGCGATTCCAGCTCGTCCGAAGGTCGCTGATGATGTCGTAGAGCGCCGTATCCGCGGGGAGTTGGCCGAGGTCCTGGCGGTAATACGCGATGCGAATCGAATCAGGCAGGCGAACGTCGCCGGCTTCGGGCGCGCGCT
>JBDTQV010000071.1:0-8569 GCA_039932015.1 Gemmatimonadota bacterium
ACCGCACCGACCGGCACTTCCTCCCGCACCGCCGCCGCGCGCGCCAGCCTGAGCGCGGCTTCGATGCCCGCAAGGTCAGCCGGCGATGGTCTGCCCCTACGCACCGACCGCCTCCGGCTTCAACGCGTCCGGGGCGACCTCCTCGTTCTCGCCGAGGCCGCCGCCAGCTACATGGCCGAACGTGAGCCGGGATCCATCACGGTCCACCACGATGGTATCGCCGTCGCGGTAGCGGCCTTCCAGCACCGCCATGGCGATCGGATTCTGCAGCTCCCGCTGAATCACCCGCTTGAGCGGGCGCGCGCCGTACACCGGGTCGTAACCCAGCTCCGCGAGCAGCGCACGCGCCTCGGGCGTGATCCGGATGCCGAGATGTCGGGCGCTCAGCATCTTGTCGAGATGCGCGAGCTGCAGGCTCACGATGTGCGCAAGGTCGGCACGCGTGAGCGGCCGGAATACGATCACGTCGTCCACCCGGTTCAGGAACTCGGGCCGGAAGTGCCGCCCCAGCTCCGCACGAACCCGGCTCTCGACGCCGCGCCACTCTTCCGCGTCCACCTCGCCGGCATCGACGATGAACTGGCCGCCGATGTTGGACGTCATGATGATCACCGAGTTCCGGAAATTGACGACGCGGCCCTGGCTGTCGGTGAGCCGCCCGTCGTCGAGGATCTGCAGCAGCACGTTGAAAACGTCCGGATGCGCCTTCTCGATCTCGTCGAAAAGAATCACGCTGTAGGGGCGACGGCGCACGGCCTCGGTGAGCTGGCCGCCTTCCTCATACCCGACATAGCCCGGCGGTGCGCCGATCATGCGCGCGACGGCGTGCTTCTCCATGTACTCCGACATGTCCAGACGGACCATCGCGCGCTCGTCATCGAACAGAAACTCGGCGAGCGCACGCGCCGTCTCGGTCTTGCCGACGCCGGTGGGCCCGAGAAAAATGAACGATCCGGTCGGGCGGTTGACGTCCTGCATGCCCGCGCGGCTCCGGCGCACCGCATTGGCCACCGCGACGACCGCCGCATGCTGTCCCACCACGCGTCGCCCCAACTCGGCTTCCAGCTTGGTGAGGCGATCGCGCTCCGACTCGAGCATCCTGGACACCGGGATCCCAGTCCAGTGCGCCACGATCTCGGCAATGTCCTCGGAGTCGACTTCCTCCTTGAGATACCGTGCCGTCGCCTGCACCTCGTGCAGCCGTGCCTGATCTTCGGCGAGATGGCGCTCGAGCTCGGGGATGCGGCCGTAGCGGAGCTCGGCGGCCTTCTGCAGATCGCCGCTGCGCGTCGCCTGGTCCACCTCGTTCCGCAGCGCCTCGACTTCGGCCTTGATGTGCTGCATGCCGCCGATGGCGCTCTTCTCCGATTGCCACTGCGCCTTCATCCCCGCCGAGCGCTCGCGGAGCTCGGCAATTTCGTGCTCGACGGCTTCGCGCCGTTCCGTGCCGGCGCGGTCCTTCTCCTTCAGCAGCGATTGGCGCTCGATCTCGAGCTGCACGATCCGGCGCTCGACTTCATCGATCTCCTGCGGAAGACTGTCGATCTCGATCCGGAGCCGGCTCGCCGCCTCGTCGATCAGATCGATCGCCTTGTCCGGCAGGAAGCGGTCGCCGATGTAGCGGTCGGACAGGGTGGCGGCCGCGACGATCGCGTTGTCGGTGATACGGACGCCGTGGTGTACCTCGTATTTCTCCTTGAGGCCGCGCAGAATCGCGATCGTGTCGGTCACGCTCGGCTCGCCCACCAGCACCGGCTGGAATCGGCGCTCCAGCGCCGGGTCCTTCTCGACGTGCTTCCGGTATTCATCCAGCGTAGTAGCGCCCACGACATGCAACTCGCCGCGCGCCAGCGCCGGCTTCAGCATGTTCGACGCGTCGACCGCACCTTCCGCCGCACCGGCGCCGACAATCGTGTGAAGCTCGTCGATGAACACGACGTAGCGCCCCTCCGCCTCGACCAGCTCCTTCACCACCGACTTGAGCCGTTCCTCGAACTCCCCGCGATACTTTGCTCCGGCGAGCAGCGCGGCAATATCCAGCGAGACCAGCTCGCGATTCCGGAGCGACTCGGGCACGTCGCCGTGGACGATCCGCTGCGCGAGCCCCTCGACGATCGCCGTCTTGCCGACACCCGGCTCTCCAATGAGCACCGGATTATTCTTCGTGCGGCGCGACAGCACCTGCATCACGCGACGCACTTCTTCGTCCCGGCCAATGACCGGATCCAGTTTTCCCTTACGCGCCTGCTCGGTAAGGTTGCGGGTGAACCGTTGAATCGCCTGGTACTGGTCTTCCGGTGTCTGATCCGTTACACGGTGGGAACCGCGAACACCTTCGAGAGCGGCGCGCAGGTCGCCGGCGTTGATGCCCTGGTCGGTCATGAGCTGTCGTGCGGTCGAACCCTTCTCGTCCGCGAGTGCCAGCAGCAGGTGCTCGGTCGAGACGTACGCGTCGCCCAGCTCCTTGGCCTCACGCTCTGCCCGATCGAAGACCTTGTTCAGCTCGCGGCTGTACGTTGGGTCTGCGCCGCCGCTCTGCGAAGGAAAGCGTGCGATCTCGCGGTCCGCTTCCGTGCCGAGCGCGGTGACGTTGAGCCCGGCCTTCTGGAGGAGCGGCTGTACCACGCCGTCATCCTGCGCCAGAAGCGCCGCAAACAAATGCGCATCGTTGACGACCGGATTGCCTCGTTGTGCCGCAAGGGCCGCGGCGTCGCGGAATGCTTCCTGCCCCTTGATCGTCAATCGTTCCGGTCGAATCATCCGTATGCCTCGTGTCTCGTTCGTAAGTCATGCGCGGCGCCGCGGGCCGCGCCTGCAATGTCCATCAGCCGACCGCGCATGGGCAAGCCGCGTACCCGAAATTGCTGCCGCATTGGCAGAAGAAAAACAGATCGGGGTGGCTTATTGAGCCACCCCGATCCGCATTCGAGTTACCTGCTGCTGCTCGTTGCCGGCACGGGCCGGCGCTGCACAATCATCTTCCTCGTGTACGGCCGGCCGTCGACAGTCAGACGATAGTAATAGACACCGGTGGTGACTTCCTGCTGTCCGTCCAGATACTTGCCGTCCCAGAACGCGCGGTACTCGCCGCACCCCAGGCGAACGCTCTCGAGCCGGAGCGGCAGATCGGCGGAGATAGTGGGGATCGCGACCAGCTGCGCGATCGAGTTCCGCACCTCCAGCCTGACGAGCGGCTTGTATCCTCTGCTGCACACCTCCGGACGAATTTCGAACGGAATCGTCGTCGACGGATAAAACGGATTGGGGTAGTTCTCTTTCAGCTCGACTGGCGGCACCGAGTCCGGCTGCTGGGCCACCGTAGGGATACCTCCCCCGAGAAACAATCCGAGCCACCACCCCGGCCACGCAAAGCGGACCATGTGGGTTCCTTCCTGACGGAAGAGGTAACTGGTGGTGGCACCTCCGTGAAAGTGGTGTCGCTGCAACACTTACGAGCTTTGCCTCAAGATGTGCGCGACCTGTCGGTACTGTCAAGCTCAAGTCTGCGCGCCGCTTTCGTGACGCGCCTCACGCGACTACGTTTCCCCGCTCGCAACAGATTCAATCATTTGCGCCTGGCCCAGAGCCGGCGGAAGGCATATGGCTCAGCCAGGACGCGATATTTTCGGCCGCCGCACCGCCATTGTGGTGGACGACGATGGCACGATCCGTACCATCATGGAGCGGGCGCTCGAGGCGGAAGGATTCCGCGTGCTGAGCGCGCCCGACGGGCGTGAGGCGCTCCGGCTGCTCAATGCCGAAGTCTACGTCGATGTGGTCATCGCCGACGTACAGATGCCGCACCTCGACGGACGGATGCTCGCGGCGCACCTCGCCGAGCGGGACCGGACGCCGCCGATTCTCTTTGTTTCGGGGTACGACTCGCCTCGCACAGATTCGCTGCCGGGCCCGTTCCTGGCCAAGCCCTTTACGCCAGAAGAGCTGCGCCGCCGGGTACGCCAGCTGCTGGGCAATTAGCCCTTCATCGTCTTGAGCCATGGCGCGTCCGGGCGAAACCGGCGCGCATCGGCCGTTCGCACCGTCACGCCCCGTTCATCCGCCCATTCGAGCAGCGGGATCAGGTACTTGCGCGTGACGCCCAGCCGGTCGCGCAGCGCGGGCACCCCGATCTCTCCTTGCGCCCCCATCTCGGCGAGCACTCTGACGAAGCCATCCAGGGTTTCGCGCGCGTAGTAGCGATCGCGCTCGACCGCCTCGACGCGCCCGGCCGTCGCCGCCATCCGGAGCGTCGTGCCCACTTCGCGGCGGCCGAGTTGCGCCGCGAGCTCGGCCACCGTGGGCGGAGTCAGCGCGGCACTCCTGAGTACCGCCACGACGTCCTCCACCTCCTGCTCGCCGCCGGCTCCGGTAGCTCGGAAGTCACGATTCCGAATCACGCCATCAGCGGAAACGAGCCGACCGCTCCCCAGGAGCGGTTCCAGCGCGCCGGCCACCAGCCAGGCGGGCGCGCGGAGCGCTGCGCGGAGGGTTTCGAGCGGCATCCCGCGCTCCGCAGGGTGTGCGCGGTGAAAGTCGCGCACAAGGAGTGCCCCGCGCGTGCTCGCAGCCTCGATCGTGGCCCGAGCCACCCAGTTTCCGCCGAGGAGCGCGAGCGAGCCGTCCGCCGTGGCGATCTGCGCGCAGCGCGCGGCGGGAAGCCCCAGCAGCACTGCCAGCGCGGTGCCGAGGGCGCCGTGGCGCCTCCGGGTGATCAGCGCGCGCAGCCGGAGTGCCGGATCGGACGCGGCGAGGTCGGGCGGCCATGCAGCACCTCTCGCCGGCGGTGCCGGGTCGAGCACTTCACCGCCTCCGATTGTACGGACCGGGCTGAAACTGCGGAGCACGAACCGGTCGCCGCCGCGCGCGACGATCGGCTGGTCCAGCACGATGCGCGCAAGCGCTTCCCCACCTGGCTCGATCGGAACGCGCGGCGTGGCCCACCCGATCCACTCACCGGTGCCCAGGTGGAGGCGCACCCGCTGCCGGCGCACGATGGCGCGCGGCGCGGACGGATCGAGCGCGAGCCGCACGTCAATCGCCGTTGCCGCCTCCCAGCCCGCACCCGGGGTGACCGCCACATCGCCACGCTGCACCGCCTTTCGTTCCACGCCGGCGAGCCCGAGCGCGGCGCGGCTACCCGCCTCGATCGCGCTCGACCGGCCGTGCGACTCGGTCGATCGCACCCGCGCCGGACGCGCGCCGGGGAGGAGCACGATCTCGTCGCCCGCCGCGACCGTCCCGGACCAGCAGGTGCCGGTGACCACCGTTCCAATGCCAGCGACTGAAAACGCACGGTCTATTGGGACCCGGAGCAGGTCTTTCGTCCGCCTCCGCGTGGAAGTGGCGAGCTGCACGCGGATCTGCTCGCGCAGCGCATCGATGCCGCTGCCAGTGCGCACCGAGGCAGCGGTAGGCGGTGCGAATGCCACGGACGATCGCGCCAGGCGTTCGCCCACGTCACCGATGACGAGCTCGAGCCAGTCAGGCTCGACGAGATCGATTTTCGTAATGACCGGAATGCCGTGCGGAACGGCGAGCTGCTCCAGCACGAGGAGGTGCTCGAGCGTCTGCGGCATGATGCCCTCATCCGCCGCGATGACAAGCAGCGCCAGATCGACACCGGATGCACCCGCCACCATGGTGCGAACGAAATCCTCATGTCCCGGCACATCGACCACGCCGGCGACGGACCCGTCACCCAGATCGAGCGGTGCGAAGCCGAGGTCGATCGTAATGCCTCGGCGCTGCTCTTCGGCAAGGCGATCCATCGTACGGCCGGTGAGTGCGGCTACCAGTGCCGATTTACCGTGGTCAATATGGCCCGCGGTGCCGACGATCATGCCGCCGTCCAGGGACGCCGTTCCCAGAACTCGAGTGCCGGCAGGGCGGCCCCATCGCCCAGGTGAAAGCGAACAAAGCGCGACAGGAGGCGGCGATGCGCCGCCGCATGCCGAGTATCGAGGTGCGGCAGTTCGTGATCGAGATCGAGCAGTGCATCGAGGTCGGCGCGGGCATCGGCGGGCAGCGTGAGGGCGCCGTGCTGCGCGGCGCAATTTCGGCAGAGCGCGCCGCCATCGCGGGTGCTGAACGCGAGCGGCCCGTCCTCGGGAAGCGGCAGCCCGTCGCGAACGCAACTGTCGAGTGACGGTGCGAAGCCAAGGGAGCTGACGAGTGCCCAGAGCAGGCGAAGGCCGGTTGGTTCGACGGCGGCTTCGGGTACCTGTTCGAGCAGATCGAGCGCGTCCTTCAGCAGGTCGAAGCTTTCGGGGTGCGGATCAGGCGGGGCAAACCGGAGCATCACTTCGGCGAGCGCCATCGCGGCGGAATAGCGGTCGAGCCGCGCCGCGAGTCCCACGCGCACGCGGGCGACGTCGAAGGCGGTGAGCAGGTGCAGCTCGCGGTGCTCCTTCATGAGCAGGTGCGCCACCCCGTCGCTCAGTACCTGCAACGCCGCGCCGAAGCGGCTCCGCGGGCGGCTCGCCCCCTTGGCGATCGCGCTTTGGACGCCGTGCTCGCGCGTCGCGAGGCGCACGATCTTGGACGTTTCGCTGTAGCGGAGCGTCGAGAGTACGATCGCCGGCGTGGTGGCGGAGAGCATTCGGAAATCTACGCCCTCCGCGCCGGGCGTGTGCCGGCGGACGGCGCTAGAGGCCGATGCGCCCGCCCGCGAGCACCGACCGGCGCCGCCCGGGAAACCCGACGATCGGCTCGTACTTGGCGTCGAACACGTTCTCGACGCGAGCAGCGAGCGTGAGAGATGGCTGCCGGCCGACGGCCTGAAGCACCGCAAGCTCGCCGGCCAGCTCAACGGTACGGTACCCAGGCTGCGTGACTCGCTCGGCGGGAAACGGGCGAAAATCGACGTCGTCGCGATGCCCGACGAAATTCACGTTGGCCGACAGCGAGGCACGCGCGAACGGGCGTATGCGTACGCCGATGCGACCGGAGTGCGCGGGCCGCCGAACGAGCGCCTGACCCAGCGCGAATACCGGTGAGACGCTGGCACCGGCGTCAGTGACGCGGGTGCGAAGTCCGGTGTACTGCGCCGTGACGGTGACGACCGGCGCGAGCGTCGCGGCCGCGGTCAGCTCGACCCCCCGTGCTGCCGCGCGAGCGAGGTTCGCATACGTCGGCTCGTTCGCCGCTCCCGACACGTACTGAATGAGATCGCGAAAGCGCTGGTCGAAGTACGTCGCCCCCACGGTCACTCGGCGCAGGACGCGCTGCTCGGCACCAACCTCCCAGCTGGAGGAGTGCTCCGGCCGAAGATCGGGATTCCCGACCTCGAACGGTGTTGCCGCGAAGTTCTCGCTGAAGGTCGGGGCCTTGTATGCGGTGCCCGCCGAGGCGCGGAGCCTGGTTCCGGTGCGCAGGCGGTACGAGACGCCCGCGCGGTACGTGGTGAACGTGCCGAAGGCGCTGTTGTCGTCGAGGCGCGCACCACCATCGGCGGCGAAGCCGTTGGACAGCTCGGCGCTGGCCTGCAGGTACGCGGCCGTGGTTCGGCGGTGCGCATCAAAAGAGCCGGTCTCCGAGGTCGCGCCGCCGCCGAAATCGGACGATGTCTCGCTGAACTGCCGCTCGCGCTCGAGCTCGGCCTGCGCGCCGGCCGTGACAGCGACATCGGCGAGCGGACGCGCGATCAGTCGCGCATCGACGCTTCGACGAGAGGTGGCGGCGGTGCGGCTCGACGCAAAGGCGAATCCGAGGCTGTCGCCGGGGCTGTCGGGGCGATTGTCGTACGCGTCGTCACTGGTGTGCAGCGCGAGGTTGAGCCGCGCTTCAAGCCGCGGCAGGAGCCTCCGAGCCGCCTCGAGCCCGACGACGACACTGCTTCCGTTCGTAACCTGATTGCTGTCCGTCGCGGCGCCGGACCCGTCGGTGGGGAAGCGATAGGTACGGTCCGTGTACCGTGCGGTGAATGCCGCGCTCGTGGTCGAATCAGGCGCCACCCGGATGCGACCGCCAATAGTCCCGTTTCGGTAATTGCTGTTGAACGGGAATGTGCCGTTGCTGTTCAGCCGGGAAAAGTTCACTGCATAGCCGGCGCGCTCATCACCACTGGCGGCGGCCGCGTCGATCACGCTGGTACCGTACGTCCCTCCCTGCACTGCTGCGTTCGCGCGGGCGCGTCCCATGGCGCTCCGTGTGATGATCTGTACTACGCCGCTCACCGCATCGGAGCCGTAAATCACGCTTGCCGGGCCGCGCACGATTTCGATGCGCTCGACATCCGCAGTCGTCAGGTCTGAAAAGTCAAAGCTGCCGCCGGCTTCGTTCACCGGCACACCATCCACCAGAACCTTCACGTAGTTGCTGTTGCCGCCACGGAGAAACAGCGAGGTAACGCCGCCGAACGACCCGGCCTGCGCCACCGCTGCTCCGGGCACATCGCGGAGCGCGTCGAGTACGAACTGGATGCCGCGCGCACGTAGCTCAGCGCCGGAGATGACGGTCGTGGCGGCGGTCACCGCACCGAGTGGAACCGGCTGCCGCGTGGGCGTGATTACGACCGGTGCCAGCTCGACCGTATCGGCGGGGTCCTGGCCAAGCACGCTGCGAGCGCCCG
>JBDTQV010000072.1:0-8548 GCA_039932015.1 Gemmatimonadota bacterium
GCGGCGCGCCGGATTCCGCAGATCCTCGACGGCATCCGCTGCCACTGCGGGTGCGCCACCCTGCCCGGGTTCTATTCGCTGCTGAGCTGCTACGAGGGCGACGGCATGGCGCGGATGTGCGTGATCTGCCAGGGGCAGGCGCGCCTCGCCGACCGGCTCGAGCGCGCGGGCAAGTCGCTCGACCAGATTCGGAGCGCCATCGACGCGCGCTTCGGCTGATGCGTGACATTTTCGCGGGACTCGTGCTGCTGCTCGCCGCCGCGCCGCTGGATGCCCAGATCCGGGCGAGCGAGCGCGCCCGTGTGTCGCAGGTCGTGGACGGCACCACGATCACGATCGACTACGCGCGTCCCCGGGTGCGCGGCCGGCCGGTGATCTTCGGCGGCTCGGTGCACTGGGGCGAGGTCTGGACGCCCGGCGCCAATATGGCCACCACGCTTCAGGCCGATCACGACATCGTGCTCGACGGGCAGCCGGTGCCAAAGGGCAAGTACTCCGTGTGGATGGTGCTCGACAGCGCCGCGCGCTGGACGATGGTGCTCGACACCGTCTGGGAGCAGTATCACGAAGACCGCCCGCCCGCCCGCGGCGGCCAGTTGCGGTGGGCGATCACGCCTGCCAGCGCCGCCCCGACCGAAGCACTCACCTGGTCGTTTCCCTCCGTCAGCGCGACGGGCGGCACCATCCGCATGGCGTGGGCGGACCGTGCCGTGGATCTGCCGTATCGCGTGGCGCCGAGCCATCCGGTCACGACCGCGCGGGCGGAAGCGGAGCCGATCGTCGGGCGCTACGTGGTAACCTGGCTCAAGCCTGACGGTACAGACGACCCCCGGCAGCCCAATCAGACGATCGACGTCGTTTACGAGAAGGGTGCCCTCCTCGCACGCTGGGCACCGAAGCTGTGGGGTCCCGGGGATCGGACCTATCTCATCCGCATGGCGCCGGCGTGGTTTGCGCTCGGTTTCATCGACCACGGCGAGGTCGTCGATGTGCTCACCGAATGGGTCTTCGAATTCGACATCGCGAATGGTCGCGCGCGCGGCTTCGAGGTACGCGCCGAGCGCGATGCGCTGGCGGGACGCGGGGTCCGCGTCCCGTGACGGCGGTTCGGGCCGGCCCTTGCGGCGGGGCCGGGCCCTAACCTCAGAGCCACGGAAGCGTTAAACTCAACCCGTGGATTCCCCCCACGGACTCATCCCCAATCGTCTCGCTGCCGCCCTCGCTGACCGCTACCACCTCGACCGGGAGCTCGGCCAGGGCGGCATGGCCACGGTGTATCTGGCCGAGGACCTGAAGCACGGGCGGCGCGTGGCGATCAAGGTCCTTCGCCCCGAGCTCGCCGCGGTGATCGGCCCCGAGCGCTTCGTCCGCGAGATCCGCACGATCGCCGCACTGCAGCACCCGCACGTCCTCGGCCTCATCGACAGCGGCGAAGTCGACGGCACGGCGTACTACGTCATGCCGTTCATCGACGGCGAGAGCCTGCGCGACCGGCTCGACCGCGAGAAGCAACTCCCCATCGCCGACGCAATCCGGCTCGCCAGCGAGGTTGCGAGCGCGCTCGACTACGCGCATCGCCATGGCGTCATCCATCGCGACATCAAGCCGGAAAACATTCTCCTGCACGACGGGCAGGCGCTCGTCGCTGACTTCGGCATCGCGCTGGCGGCGAGCAAGTCCGGCGGCGCCCGCATGACCGAAACCGGCATGTCGCTTGGCACGCCGCACTACATGTCGCCCGAGCAGGCAATGGGCGAGCGCGAGATCACCGGCCGGAGCGATGTCTACGCGCTGGGTATCGTGACCTACGAGATGCTGACGGGCGATCCGCCCTTCACCGGCTCCACGGCGCAGGCAATCGTGGCGCGCATGATGACGGAGACGCCGCGGTCTCTCGTTGCGCAGCGGCACACGATCCCCCAAACGGTCGAGCGCGCGGTGCTCACGGCACTCGAAAAGCTGCCGGCGGACCGGTTCGCCACGGCCGCCGAGTTTGCGGCCGCGCTGCACGGGAAAGAAGAACGGACGACGGTGGCGCCTCCGTCGGTGCGGCGGCGGAGCGCCTCGGCGCTCCCGTGGGCGGCGGCTGCCGTCCTCGCAGTAGTCGCGGCGGCCGGCTGGTACCTCGCGGCCCGCAACGTCGGCGGGTCGGCGCCGCCGATGGTGTTCGGCCAGTCCACCCGCGTCACCTGGGACCCGGGCCTCGAGATCCTGCCGGCCATCTCGCCCGACGGGCGGAGCGTGGCGTACGCGAGCGGGACCCTGCAGAACATGCAGATCTACGTGCGGCCGGTCGCGGGCGGCCGGAGCATCCGGCTCACCGACGATTCGACCGGCATTCAGTCGCATCCGCGCTGGTCACCGGATGGAACGCGGGTGCTGTTCATGCAGAACGGCGGCGTGTTCAGCGCGCCCGCAGCGGGCGGACCCGGCCGGCCCGAGGTGCCGGCCCACGGACGCGAGATCATTTCGGCCGTCTGGTCGCCAGAGGGGAAGCGTATCGCGTGGGTGGCGAATGACTCGATCTTCATCAAGGAGGCCGACGGCAGCACGCGTCCGCTCGCGCAGGTCGACGAGCCCACACTCTGCTCCTGGTCCCCCAACGGCGCGCTGATCGCGTGCAGCAGCGGCAACACGCTGGGACTCAGGGTGGGTGAGTCGTTCGGCAACATTTCCCCGAGCGCCATCGTGGTGTCCCGCCTGTCCGATGGCCGGGTCACCAAAGTGACCGACGGGCTCGGGCTGAACGAGAATCCGATATGGTCGCCGGATGGCCGCTGGCTCTACTTCGTCTCCAATCGACACGGGCCGCGAGATCTCTATGGCCAGCGCATCACCGGCGCCGGCGCCGCAGTGGGCGCGCCGACGCGTCTCACTACCGGGCTCAACGTCCACACCTTCTCGCTCTCGGCCGACGGCGCACGGCTGGCGTATGCGAACTTTTCCACCACCAGCAACATCTGGTCGGTGCCGCTGAACGGTTCGCTGGAGGGTGCGACCAAGGTGACGTCGGGCAATCAGAATATCGAGACCGCCAACGTCTCCGCCGATCGGCAGTGGCTCTACTTCGATGCCGACCTCGCCGGCAACATGGACCTGTACCGAATGCGCCTGCGGGCCGGCGCGGCCGAGCGGCTGACGACCGACCCAAGCGACGATTTCGACCCGCAGCCGTCGCCGGACGGCCGGGAGGTGGCGTTCCATTCCTGGCGGGGCGGATCGCGCGACATCTACGTCATGCCGCTCGACGGCGGCCAGGTCCAGCGCGTGACCAGCTCACCGCGGCAGGAGGCGTTGGCGTCCTGGTCGCCGGACGGCAATGCGCTCGTCTTCTGCGAATTCTCCGCGCGCGGCTCCCTCTGGATCGTGCGGCGAGTGGGGGGAGTCTGGGGCCAGCCGGTCGAGCGGCTGGATCATGGCTTCTGGCCGGAATGGTCACCGGACGGACGGAACATCGCCTTCACCACGCACCTCGTGGACGGGTCGGTGAGCGTGGTGCCCGCGGATGCGGGGCCGGAGCGTGCCGTCACGAACGCCGCGACCGGGCTCTTAACGGACAAGATCTTTTGGTCGGCGGACGGCGCCTCACTCCTTTTTCGGGCGCGGAGTCCAGCAGGCGAGCGCGGCATCTACCGCGCACCGTCGGCGGGCGGGGAGGCGCCGAAGCGGGTCGGGGTGCTCGCGGCCGACGCCAACGCGAGCGTGCGCGGCGGATGGGGCTACAGCGGCGACCGCGCGTATCTCAGTCTGCCGGAGCAGCAGAGCGATGTCTCGGTGATCGAGGTGGCGAAGTGAGCGCGGGCGTGCCCCCCGGCCTCGCCGCCGCGCTGGCCGACCGCTACACATTCGAACGTGAGCTCGGCGCGGGCGGCATGGCGACGGTCTACCTCGCCGAGGATCTGAAGCATCACCGCAGAGTCGCGATCAAGGTGCTCAGGCCCGAGCTGACCCAGGCGCTCGGCCCCGAACGGTTTCTCCTGGAGATTGCCACGACGGCGAATCTCCGGCATCCGCACATTCTTCCTCTCTACGACTCAGGTGAGGCCGGCGGCGCGCTCTACTATGTGATGCCGCTGGTCGAGGGCGAATCGCTCCGCGACCGGCTCACCCGCCAGAAGCAGCTCCCGATCGACGAGGCGCTCGCCATCGCGCGGGAAGTGGGCGATGCGCTCGAGTACGCGCATCAGCGCGGCGTCGTGCACCGTGACATCAAGCCGGAGAACATTCTGATCGAAGGCGGCCACGCGGTCGTCGCCGACTTCGGCATTGCCCGGGCGGTGAGTGCGGCCGGAGACGACCGACTGACGCAGTCGGGCGTATCGATCGGGACGCCGCTGTACATGAGCCCGGAGCAGGCCGCGGCCGATCCGGACATCGATGGCCGCAGCGATGTCTACAGCCTCGGCTGCGTGCTGTACGAAATGCTCGCCGGGCAGGCACCGTTCACCGGCCCGACGTCGGAGGCAATCGTCCGCCAGCACATGCTCGCCGACCCGGCGCCAATCACGAACCTGCGACCGACCGTCCCGGCCGACGTGGCCTGGGTGATCGCGCGCGCACTCGCCAAAAATCCGGCCGACCGGTTCAACTCTGCCGCGGAGTTCGTCCAGGCGCTCGCCACGGGCCGCACCGCGGCGACCCATGCCGTGACATCGGCGAGTTCGGCCGCGCCGTCAACGCGCCGCCGATGGATCGGGTTCGCGCTTGGCGCCATCGCCGTGATCGCTGCCGCCGCGTATCTGTTGGTGCCGCGCGGCGCTCATCGAAGCGCCGGTGCCACCGCCGCCATTCGCTCGATCGCCGTGCTGCCGCTCGACAACTATTCCGGCGACTCCACGCAGGAGTACTTCGCCGAGGGCATGACGGATGAACTGACCAGTGATCTGGCGTCCATCAGCCATTTGCGAGTCACCTCGCGCGGATCGGCAATGCAGTTCAAGGGAACGCACCGCCCGCCGACACCGGCGATCGCCAAAGCGCTAGATGTGGATGCCATCGTCGAGGGGTCGGTGAGCCGCTCCGGCGACCGGGTACGCATCACCGCGCAGCTCATCGATGCCCGGGCGGACCGGCACCTCTGGGGTCAGACGTTCGAGCGCCGGTCGAGCGACGTGCTGGCGCTCCAGGCGGAAATGGCGTCGGCCATCGCGAGCGCGATCAACGTGCAGCTCACACCGCGCGAGCAGTCTCGCCTCTCCGCCGCACCGAGCGTCAATCCGGAGGCGCATGACGCCTATCTCAGGGGACGCTTTTTCTTCAATCGTCCGAGTGACGCGAACCTGCAGCAGGCAATCGCGCAGTTCCGTGTGGCTGTAGATCTCAGCCCTGGCTTTGCACCGGCGTACTCGGGACTGTCCGATGCGTACACCTGGGCCGCGTACGACGAAGGGTTCATCCGTGCCATCGATGCGAAGCCCCTGGCGAAGCAGGCCGCCGAACGCGCGGTTCAACTCGACAGCATGTCGGCGGAAGCGCACGCCTCGCTCGGCGTGTACTACGGGTGGTTCGAATACAACTGGAGTGCGGCCGAACGCGAGCTCCGTCGGGCTATCGCCCTCAATCCGAATTATGCCTATGCCCACGACCAGCTCAACCAGTTACTGGCAATTCTCGGCCGCTTCGACGAAGCCATTGCCGAAGGCCGGCGGGCGGTCGAGCTCGATCCGTTGTCTGCGTCGATCCCGAACGACCTTGGGCTGACGCTGATGTACGCGGGAAAGGCGACGGAAGTGCTGGAGCTCGCAAGGACGGCCGCGGAGACCGACCCGAGCCTCTTCTTCCCGTTTGCCGCGAAGGCAGGGCTGGCGCTGCAGGCCGGCAATTTCCGTGAGGCGATCCCGAGCCTCGAGCGGGCACGGACCCTCGGGCCCCCGCGATTTGCGACCGCCTTGCTGGCGTACGCGTACGGCATGCTGGGCGACCGCCCCCATGCGATGGCAGAGCTCGCAAATCTCCAAAGTATGTCGCCTGATCGCGCGGTGGCGCCGGGCAGCCTGGCAATCGTGTATCTCGGCCTGGGCGATCGAGCGCGCTCACTCGATTATCTCGAGCAGGCGTACACAGCTGGCTCACAGACGCTGGTCTGGCTTAAGGTCGACAAGATATACGATCCGCTCCGATCGGAGCCGCGCTTCATCGCGCTGATGAAGCGGATGGGGCTCACATGACCGGACAGGTGAACCAGCTCAGCACCGCCCTGGCTGAGCGCTACCGCATCGAGCGCGAGCTCGGCCAGGGTGGCATGGCCACCGTCTATCTCGCCGACGATCTGAAGCACCGGCGCAAGGTCGCGCTCAAGGTGCTGCGTCCCGGGCTCGCCGCCGCACTCGGGCCGGAGCGGTTCCTGCGCGAGATCGAGACGACGGCGAATCTTCGTCACCCGCATATCCTGCCGCTCTATGACTCGGGCGAGGCCGACGGCTTCCTCTATTACGTCATGCCCTATGTCGAGGGCGAATCGCTCCGCGATCGGCTGAGCCGAGAGGGCCGGCTCCCCCTGGCCGAGGCGCTCGCCCTCACGCGCGAGATAGCCGACGCGCTCACCTACGCCCACGGCCGGGGCGTGATCCATCGCGACATCAAACCCGAGAACGTGATGCTGGAGCGCGGCCACGCGGTGGTGGCGGATTTCGGCATTGCCCGCGCGGTGGGCGCGGCCGGTGCCGCGAACCTCACCCAGACCGGGATGGCGATCGGCACCGCTTCGTACATGAGTCCTGAGCAGGCGCTGGCCGAGTCGGAGGTGGGCGCGCGGAGCGACCAGTACAGTCTCGCGTGCGTGTTGTACGAATGTCTGACCGGCGAGCTGCCGTTCACCGGCAGCGCCGTGGCGATGCTCGCGCAGCGGCTCACCACGCCGCCGCCCTCGCCGCGCGCGCGCCGCGCGGAAATCGGCGCGGGTCTGGATCAGGTCATCCGGACTGCGCTCGCCACCGATCAGACCTCGCGCTTCGACTCTTGTGCGGCGTTCGCCGCCGCGCTCGTGCCGCCGGAGCTGGTGCGGACGGCGCCGTCGCGGCCCGGTATCGTGGTCCTCCCGTTCACCAACCAGAGTCCCGATCGCGACAACGAATATTTCAGCGACGGACTGACCGAGGAGCTGATCAGCGACCTCGCTGCGATCCGGTCGCTCCAGGTGATCTCGCGCACCTCGGCCATGCAGCTCAAGGGCACCGATAAGGACGTACGCACGCTGGGCCGCGAGCTCGGTGTGCGTTACGTGCTGGAAGGGAGTGTCCGGAAGGCCGGCAACTCGCTTCGAATCACGGCACGACTCGTGGACGCCAACAGCGACACACAACTCTGGGGCGCCAAGTACGGCGGCACAATGGACGATGTCTTCGAGCTGCAGGAGCGGGTTTCCCGCGAGATCGTCGCCGCGCTGGGCATTACGCTCACATCGGACGAGGACCGGCGCCTGGCGCAGCGCCCCATCGAGAACGCGCGCGCCTTCGAGTTCTACCTGCAGGCGCGGGAAGAGATGCGGCGCTACGATGCGCGCGCGCTCGATCGCGGCGAAGCGCTGGTGCGGCGCGCCATGGAGATCGAGGGCCGGACGCCTCCGCTCGAGGCGCTGCTCGCGTGGAGCGACGTTACCCGGGTGCGCGCCGGGCTCGTCGGCGACCGGAAACCGCTTGAGGCGGCGGAAAACGTCGCGCGCGCCATTCTCCAGTCCGCGCCGGATGCGCACTACGGGCATGCCCTGCTCGGATTTGTCAGCTACGAGCGTGGCCGCATGCCAGAGGCGGTACGTCATTTCCAGGCGGCACTGCAGCGCGAGCCGAACGACGCTGACGCACTGTTTTACCTGGGCATCAGCTACATCGCTCTCGGGCAGATCGACGCGGGCGAGCGCACGGCGGCCACGCTGATGGATTCCGACCCGCTGTCGTCGCTCGCGTGGCTCCTGTCAGGCGTGATGCCCTGGTGGACCAACCATGTGGCAGAAGGGCTGCCCAGGATCGAGCACGCGATGGAGATGGATCCGGCGAACCTGATCGGCCGCTGGTCGCTCGGGTACGGCCGCGCGCTCGCGGGCGACGTCGCCGGTGCCGCCGCTGATGCCGCGATCCTCCGGGAGCGCGCGCCAGAAATGCCATACACCAGCCAGCTCACGGCACTGGTGTACGCCTTGTCCGGGCGCCAGGCCGAAGCGCTCGCGGCGCTGGGCGATATGCAGGGGCTCGATGCCCATCACAAATTCCATCTCGCCGAGGCGTATGCGATGGCGGGTGACAGCGAGCGCGCGCTGGCGCTGCTCGAGGAGGCGATCCCGGGCGGCTTCCACCCGGCCGCATTCATCGCGGAGCACTGCCCCTTCTTCCCGTCGCTCCGCGGGACCCCGCGCTTCGAGGCGATTTCGGCGGAGGCGGTGCGGCGGACGGCCGAGTTCACGTCTGTCGAAGCTGGGTCCGGTCTGCGACCCTGATCAATGGCGCACCGCGCGCGCCGAGTCCCTCGCCATGTCCTCGAAATCCGGCATCGTGCTGACTAGGCTGAAATCCGGCATGTTCCGGACGAAACCGGCGACGAGTTGATCGTCCAGCCG
>JBDTQV010000073.1:0-8511 GCA_039932015.1 Gemmatimonadota bacterium
GTCATTGCTGCCAGTCGCATCGGTACCTCATCGGCCGAGGGTCATTCCGTAGGCGCTGCCCGGGTACAGCAGATTCACGGCGCCAATGAACATCGGCATGAAGATCACTCCGAAGAGCTTCCATGCCACGAAGAGCCCCACCAGGCCGGCGGCCGGGTTGGTCCAGATGAAATCCTGGTAGCGTCGCGTTGCGCCCGGGCTGAGCAGTAGCGGCAGTGCGCCGCTTCCGTCGAGCGGCGGCACCGGCAACAGGTTGAAAACGGCGAGCAGCAGATTGAGGGAAAAAATGACGCCGACCATGAACGTCACGCCGGGCCACAGCCCGTTGAGGTGCGTCGCCGCGATCTGCCCGAAGCGAATGCTCGACGGCGCGTATATCACACCTGCGGCAAGGCCCACGCGGAGCAGCAGCGCGGCAAACAGGACGAGCGCGAGGTTGGCCGCCGGCCCGGCCAGCGCCATGCGCGCCGCCCGCCGCGGATGCTGCCGAGCCCACTCGCGATTGTAGGGTGCGCTGGCATAGCCGAACGGCCAGCCGGTGAGCAGTGACGATGCGAGCGGCAGGATCAGCATGCCGAACGGTTCGCGACGGATGTGCGGTATCGGACTGAGCGACACCTGGCCGCCGTGATATGCCGTGAGGTCTCCGCCCCGCTTTGCGGCCCACGCATGCGCCGCTTCGTGGAGCGTCGTGGAGAACAGAAACACGACGTAGAAGATCATCGCTTCGGCGAGATCGGGCATTCAGGTACCGGATGAGAGAGTGCGGTCGCCGCCGCCGCGCGCTGCGATCCATTCGTGCCATTCCGCTGGCGGATCGGCGCTGCGCCGTACCGCTTCACACGCCGCCGCCAGTGCCCGGGCCCGGCCCTGCTCGGCCGCGCCGACCTGATTGCGGGCAATGGCGATCGCGGCCGAAAGGTCCATCAATTGTGCCCAGCCGAAGATGCGCTCGGGATCGTGCAGCAACTCGGCCGAGCTCGCCACGTCGATCCGAGGCACCAGCTGCGTCAGCGGGCCCAGGAGCGACGTGATCGCCTCCTCGATCTGGTCGGCGGCGATGTCGAGATCCGCGCCCGTGCCGCTGCGTATCAGACGGGCGATCACACGCCCCAGCTGCTCGATCCACCGCAGCACGACGTCGCGTTGCGCCATCCTACGGGCGTGTCGGCGGCGCGGACTCGCCGAGCTGTCGCACGATCGCGCTTGTGGTGTCTGCCCCGCGCCGAAGGTCGAGCGAGGCTGGCGCGCCGATCCGCAACCAGGTTCCGGCGCCCCGGATGGTGAGCGCGTCGCCTCGCGGGTGAAGAAAGAGACCGGAGGCGTCGATCGTGTCGGTGGATGTGGTGCCCCGGAGATCGCCCACCTCACGGATCCGTCCCGGCCCGCTGTGGGCGACGGGATCGTCGTAGTTGATGGCGACGTCCGCTCGAAACGGCAACTGGCCCGGCAGCACCAGCTGGCCGCCGCGCACGAGCACGTCGGTGGCGCCGGCGGAATTGTACGGCAGCCGGTCGTAGTTGGCGCTGTCCGCCGTCGAATATGCGCCGGTGGCGATCGCATCGAGCGCCAACAGAATTCCAGCGGCGTTGACCGTGCGGAGCCGTTGCTTGCCGGGATCGTTTGGCAGCGCACCGCTTTCGATCAGCACGGTGCTCGTGCCCCACTGCTGCATCAGGTCGCCGAACGCACGCGGGTTGAACGAGTCTTCGTATTTCGCGATGCGCCCGGGAATCTCCCGGCCGAGCGCGGTGGCGAGCGTTGCTGCGACGAGACGGGCACGGCGCCGAACGTCGTTGTAACCGCGCGAATCGTCGTACGCCGGCGCGAGCAGCGCGAGCCCGGCCTGCACGCCCCCCGGGCCGACCCGCACCCGCGCACCCTGATCGTGAAGATTGAAGCCGAACATGGGATGCATCCGGTCGCGAAGGCTCTTGAGCGCTCGCGCCTCCGGTGTCACCAGGTTGCGCGCGTCTCGGTTTATGTCGATCCCCGCCGCATTCTCCCGCTGGAACAGCTCGGCGCCGTCCGGGTTCAGCAGGGGGACGAACACCACCGTGAGGCGTTCCCCGAGCCGCGCGCGGAGCGGATCGCGTCCGCCCTCCGCCAGAAATCGAAAGATGTCGGCGAGAGCCATCGTGGCGGTGGACTCGTCGCCGTGCATCTGGGACCAGAGCAACACGGTCACCGGCCCCCGCCCGAAGGTCACCGAGCGGAGCTCGCGCCCGAGGAGTGACCGGCCGATCGGCTCGGTGCGAAGGCCGTTCCCGGCGAGCCACGGCCCGACTGATTGCCAGAACTCTTCGGGCGTGAAGCGCCGGTTCTGAATTGCGTTCACCCGGAACGACTCGGCGATCCGGACCGCGTTGGCCAGCACCGCCGCGCTGCAACAGTCTGCGGCCACCGCGGGTGCCGGCGTGCGAAGGCCGCCGGCGCAGGCATCGAGCGCCACCGCCGGCAACGCGAATGCGAACATCGCGTGCCAGGGCGCCAGACGAATCACTTGATCGTGCCGCGGCGAGCGAGGACTTCGGGTGCCGCCACGGGCAGCTCGAGGTGCAGATCTTCGAGCGTTCGCACCACCGTGTCCAGAATCAGCAAATCCCGGAAATGCTTGCTGTCCGCCGGCACCATGAACCACGGCGCTTCAGGGGTGCTGCACCGCGCGAGCATGTCACGGTACGCGAGCGTGTAGTCGTCCCAGCGCGCCCGGTCGTCCAGATCGCCCAGCCGGAATTTCCAGTTCTTCTCCGGATCGTCGAGCCGCTCCTCGAGGCGTTTGGCCTGCTCCGGCCGTGAGACATGCAGAAAGAACTTGAGAACGACATAGCCGTTCTCACTGAGCATTCGCTCGAACGCATTGATCTGGTCGTAGCGGCGCCGCCAGACCGTCTCCTCGACGAGCGCCCGCACGCGCACTACGAGCACGTCCTCGTAGTGGGACCGATTGAACACCGAGATGGCGCCGCGGGGTCCGAGTGCGCCGTGAATGCGCCAGAGATAATCGTGCCGCAGCTCGTGCGGCTCCGGCACGTTGAACGAGCGCACCACGAGCCCCTGCGGGTTGACCAATCCGAACACATTCGACACCGTGCCGTCCTTGCCGCACGCGTCCCTGCCCTGCAGCACCACGAGCAGACCGCGGGAACCATTTGCATAGAGTGCCGTTTGCGCCGTGCGAAACCGGTCGCCGAGCGTTGAGAGGCGTGCGCGGCTCTCCTCCTTCGAAGGCCGGTCGGCGACCGATGCGCCGGTATCGTCGAGCGCGAGCACGGCGCCGGGCGGAACGGGATCGAGTTGTTTCATCGAGGTGCTCCCATGGCGGTGATTGCCGCTGCGTGGCGCTGCTCGTCGAACGCGCGCTCACTTTTCGATATGACGACGGTGGCGACCGCATTGCCGATAAGATTGGTGATGGCGCGCGCTTCGCTCATGAACCGGTCTACCCCGAGCACGAGTGCCACCCCTTCGACCGGAACGACGCGCAGCGCACCCAGCGTGCTCGCCAGCACGACGAAGCCGGAGCCGGTCACGCCGGCGGCGCCTTTCGACGTGATCATCAGGATGGCGAGAACACTCAGCTGCTGCGCGAGCGACAGATGCACGCCGTACGCCTGCGCGATGAACAGCGTCGCCATCGAGAGATAGATCGACGTGCCGTCGAGGTTGAAGGAATAGCCCGCCGGAATCACGAGGCCTACCACCGAGCGCGCGCAGCCGAACTGCTCCATCCGGTCGATCATCCGCGGCAGCACCGCCTCGCTGGACGACGTGCCCAGCACGATGAGGATCTCGTCCTTGATGAATCGCAGGAGCTGCCAGAGACTGAACCGATACGCGCGCGCGATCGCATTCAGGACGACGAAAATGAACAGCGCCATCGTTGTGTAGACGGCCGCCATCAGTCCACCCAGCGTGACGAGCGAGCGCAGTCCGAAGTTGCCGATCGTGTACGCCATGGCGCCGAACGCGCCGATCGGTGCGACCGCCATCACCAGCGCCACGATCCGGAAGAAGACGCTCGCGACCCGGTCGAGTGCCCGCGTGACCGGCTCGCCCGCAGCGCCGATGGAGGCGAGCGCCACGCCGAAAAGCACGGAGACGAACACGATCTGCAGCACATCGCCCTGGGCGAACGCGCCGACGATGCTCGTCGGGACGATGTGAGTGAGAAAGTCGACGAAGTGCATCTCCTGCGCCTGCGCCGCGTATCGTGACACATCCGCCGGTCCGATTCGCGCGGCGTCGATTCCGGCACCGGGACGGGCCAGGTTCATGACCACGACGCCGATCGCCAGCGCGAACGTCGTCACGATCTCGAAGTAGATCAGCGCCTTGAGCCCTACGCGGCCCACCTTCCGGAGGTCCGCCGTCTGGGCGATGCCGAGCACGACGGTGAGGAAGATGATCGGTCCGATCACCATCCGGACGAGGTTGATGAACGTTTCGCCGAGTGGCCGCATGGCCTTTGCCGTGTCCGGCGCGATCACGCCGAGCAGCACGCCGAGCACGATGGCGACCAGCACGCGGGCGGTCAGGTTGCGGCTGAAACGGGACCATCGCGAGGGCGGCAGCGTGGCGGTCAGATTCATCTGCGGCGGAACATGCTCGCGATCGCTGTATTCCGCTGGTCGTACACTGTTGCATGCACCAGACGGACTGCTTCCCGCGCACTGGCCGTGTCGACGCGAAAACGGAGATACAGCAGCACGGAATCGCCGGCTGGCCGCCATCGGAGCGTTCGCGTCACCTGCGCACCGGCGTCGCTGCGCTGTGGGATCGTATCGGTGCTGGAATCCGTCGGAGCGCCCGCGAGCGCGGTCCAACGCTCTCGAATGGCGTGAACGCGTGCTGCATAACCTGCGGGGTCGGATGCGGGCAGGCCAGAGATCATGGTGACAGCGGTGAGACGGCACGAGTCGCACGACACCGGCGGCCCCACCGGTGGAAACGGGCCGAACACGAACGCATTTGCGTCACGCGACGTAATCCGGTCGACCAGGCCGGTACCAGTCCACGCGACGTTCGGCCGTGCGGCCCGCAGTTGCGCCTCCGTGACGCCGAATTCTACCCCGGCCGCCTGAACGAGCAGATAGCGCGCGGCCCGGGCCGGCGGCGGCCGGCGATCGTTGCATCCGGCGAGACCGGCCGCTAGCGCGCACCACGCAAATGCGCTTCTAGTGCCGATGGGCCGACCCGTGCGCCCCGCCGTGGGAATGCGATGTCCGGTCGCTGTAGCTGCTCATGATCCAGACCGCGAGAATTACCGCGCCGGCACTCACGAAGAACGTCCGCGCCGCGCCGTCCCACCCGATGAACCAGGGCAGTACCACCAGCACCACGCCCACGCCGAGCTCGATGAGGGCGTGCGCGGCGAGCGTGAGCGGCCGGCGCGAGGTGCCGGGAAACGCGGTCGCCAACGTCACACCGAGATGTACGACGGCGAGCACGTAGGAGAGCACGGCGGGCGCACCGTCGAGGTGAAGGAGCAGTGGCGCCACGGCGAAACCGGCGACAGCGATGAAATCCACGATACGGTGACCATTGGGGCGCAACAGCATGAGACGCGAGCTCCTGTCGGAAGATTGAAACGTTACTCGAGACGCTGGAACAGCCCGAACGTCAGCTCCTTCGTCGTGCCCCGGAAGAGATCGTAGGATCGGAGCCGAAGCTCCGTGACCAATCCCACCCGCCGCGACACGCGAAGCCGCAGCCCCGCGCTGGCAATCGCGGCAACGTTCGTACTGTATGTGGAATCAACCTTCACGATACCGAGTCCGCCGCCGCCGCCCACATATCCCTGTACCGGACCGGTGCCCGTATGGAGCTGCAACTCGAGATCGGGGAGAAAGACATGCCGGCGCTGCCCGCTGTCGCTCCGGAACCAGCCGTAGCTCGTTGCCGCCTCGATCATCCAGTGCCTCTGGCCCAACGGAACGAAAGGCGATGCCAGGCGGAATCCCAGGATCGCGCCGTCACGCGTCTCGGCCAAACGGTAGCGCATCTCCCCGGCGGTGATGGACAGCAGTGGCGCCGGTACCGACTGCGCCGGCGCGCGGCTGGCCAGTCCCATCGCCGCGAGCGGCGCGAGTACAACGAAGCGGATGCGCGTCCGCCCGCGTCGCACCAGCGAAAGGAGCATCATCACGAGATTGACGATTACCGTTACTGCGCCCGCGATCAGGAGCGCCCTCGCGACCCGACGCAGAATGCTCAGCCGGTGAATCCCGATCCCCACCAACCCGATCTTCATGCTGAGCAGTGCCGCTGCCGCGGAAAAGATGGCGAGCTGCAGGAGCAGCAGCGGGCGGACTCCCTGCCCCGCGTACAGCCAGTAGAGCGCTGCCCCGACGAGGGCCCAGGCCAGGAGCGCGGTACGCGTGGTTTGGCCGAGGGGAAGCTCGCGGAAGAGCGGCACAACGAGACCCGCGAGAATCAGCAGAGACAGTCCGAGCCGGATGATACCGCCGCGCAGCTGGCCCGGTGTCGCGTCTTCAGCGCTCGGGCGGTTGGGCAAAGTCATACCGGATCATGCCGCCTTTGCGGCACCGACGCCAGTGGCGCTCGGCGGGCTCGCGGCAGGTGACCGCACCCACGATTGGGCGCGTATCGCCGAGGCACACGATCTGGCAGGTTCTCACGCCGAGTGTTCGTCTGACGTCGCGACGCGCGAGATCCGGATCCGCTGCGCGCCTTCCCACGTGACTCGGCGGCCAAGCTCCTCGAGTTGATCGAGACCGCTCGTGAGTGTCAGGAAGTGATTCCCGGCAAGCTGACCGGCCCGGCTCGCGAACCGGGTGCTTCCATACGGCACCAGCAGCTCCGTTTCGCTCGCACCGCCCGGGTACAGGAGCAGGTCTCCGCGCGAGGGATGGCTGGTCGCATTCTCGGCGGGAATGTCGAGCGCGAGACCGCCGAGGGGCACCCAAGCCGCTTCCCCGCTCCACCGGGCCTGGATCAGCGCGTGCTCGAATGGCAGCAGCGACTCGAACGCAGCACAAGTGCGCGGCGCGAGCTCCCGCTGGAACCGTCCTTCGAAATGCAGGTTACCGATCTCCAGCCGGACATCGTTTACCGTTACCGTGTCTTTCACGCAGCAACTCCGAGCGGCGGGTGACCTCGATCACAAGTTACCGCGGGTGATCCAGCCATGTTATGCCGGGGCCACGCTGGATCTTTCGTGGCCAACACACCAATCCAACGGGAGGCGATGTGTCACATACCAGAACGTGGCGGATGGCGTGCGTGCTCGGGGCCGGATTCGCCATCGCCGGGTGCGCGCGGAACGCGCAGCGCGGGGCGGTGATTGGCGGTGCCGGGGGCGCGGTGGTGGGCGGCGCGATCGGCGCAGCAACGGGCTCGACGGCGAAGGGCGCCATCATCGGTGCTGCGGTGGGCGGCGCTGCCGGCTCGATCATCGGCGATCAGATGGACCGGCGCGCGCGCGAGATTCACAACGACATTCCGGGCGCCAAAGTGGAGCGCGTCGGCGAAGGGATTCTGGTCACGTTCGAGACCGGCCTGCTCTTCGGCGTCGATTCGTCACTCGTGCGGCCGGCGGCGCAGCAGAACCTCAGAAACCTGGCCGCGCACCTGGCGAAGTATCCCGACACCGATCTGCTCATCGTCGGACACACCGATTCGACCGGCACCGATTCGCACAACGATGCGCTGTCCAATCGTCGATCAGCCGCTGTCGCGGATTATCTCGTCGCGCAGGGCGTCACCCGCACGCGGCTCCGTGCCGAAGGCCGTGGCGAAGCCGAGCCGGTTGCCGACAACGGCAGCGACAGCGGACGCCAGCAGAATCGCCGCGTGGAGGTTGCGATCTATGCGAACCAGCAGATGCGCGACCAGGCGAAGCGCACCGCCGGTTCGTAAGCCACGTTCACGGCGGTGAGCCGCTGTCGAAGGTGATCGGTGCGATCGGTATGCAGTGGGAATCGAGCCGCACGAGACGTGGTGCGGTTACCGTGCCGATAAAGCCGGCCGTAAGCTCGCCGTACCAGGGGCAGCGCTCGCGGGCGTGTCGCGTGCCCCAGAAGACGAACGTGGTGTCGCCCGAGCGGGTCACGCGTGCAGGCTCCGCGCTATCGGTCCACGCCCGCACCAGTGTCGAGTCGGTGCGCATCGCGATGCTCAGCCACGCGGCCGGCTCGGATCCCTCGGTCAACCGGGCAACGCCGGTCGAATCGCCGGCGAGCCCGCGCTCGAGCGTCTTGCGGATGGCTGATTCATAGGCCGGTGCCAGTCCCGGGTCGCGCGCGAACGACGAGTAGCGCGTAACGCTCCACCAGGCGGCGACGACGGCGAGTACGCAGAACGCGATCGTGGTGATAATCGACGCTCGCGTCACGGCACCCGCCGCATCACACCGCCGCGCGTATCCTGGGACAGAATGAGCCTGGCCGGCACGACAGCCGTGCCCGCACGAGTCGTTGCCATGCGAAATCCGGGGCTGAAGTCCTGAAAGCACGACGGGCGGTGGAAATCCACCGCCCGTCGCGTTCT
>JBDTQV010000074.1:0-8427 GCA_039932015.1 Gemmatimonadota bacterium
GCGGCCGCACATTGGGCGGTCACCCACACCCTCCACACGGACCGACGATGTCGCAGGATGAGCTGGATCCGCTGGAGCTCGAACACGATGCTGCCTTCGAGCGGCGCGACTGGCGCGCACAACGCATCGGCTGGACGCTGCTCGGCATCGTCGCACTGCTTGCCGTCGCCGGCTTGTTCGGTGGAGGGCCACTCTCGCAACAGGTCGCGACGGCGAATGGAATGGAGGTCAGATACGAGCGGTTTATCCGGCGAAACGCGCCATCCTCCATCGAGGTGCGGATTGCGCCCGGTCTCGTTCCGGGCGGGCAGCGCGTACGAATATCGATCGACCAGGCCTACGCCACCGCGCTCGACATCGGTAGCCCGCGCCCGGAGCCGGTGGAGACTGCCGCGGTCGGCAACCAGGTGGTCTACACGTTCGAGGCCGATGCATCCGGCGCGCCGGTCACGCTGGTATTTCCCATTCAGCCCGACGGATTCGGCAGGCAGCGCGGGCGTATCGGACTGGTGCCGAATCCGGCTGTGACGATCGAACAATTCACATACCCTTGAACCTGGAGACGCAGTGTCCGCGATCATCCGAGGTGTCGTCGTCTACTGCTTTCTGCTCGTCATCTTCCGCATCGCCGGCAAGCGCACGCTGGCTGAAATTACCACCTTCGACCTTGTGCTCACGCTGATCATCAGCGAATCGATCCAGCAGGGACTGATCGGGCTGGACAACTCCCTCACGAACGCCTTTCTCACCGTGATCGCGCTGGTGGGCACAGACATAACACTCGCATTTCTCAAGCAGCAGTTTCCGGCGCTCGAGCGCGTGCTTGAAGGTATGCCGGTCTTGCTGGTTCAGCGCGGCGAGATGCGTCATGACGCCATGAAGCGCGAGCGGGTGAGCAAGGAAGATCTTCTCCACGCGGCGCGGCGTGAACAGGGAGTGCGGTCGATGAGTGAGATAGAGTACGCCGTCATCGAGCGGAGCGGCGGTATTTCAATCGTGCCGAAGCAGCAGGAATAACGGTCGGTGCGGACTTAGGTCGGCAGCTCAAACGCGCCGTCGCTGGCGAGGACGCGGCGGCCGGTGGCGACCGCTTCATCGTAGGCGCCCTCGAGCCCTGCGTCAGAGCCGCGGCAGCCGGCGATCACCCGGTCGCTCCAGTCGAAGTATTCGACGCAGCGCTGCAGTGACCAGTCCGCCGGTGGGGATGAGGTGATGTCGCGGATGTTGCAGGTCTTGTCGGCGAGCTTGATGAGCTTGGCGCGGCGGGATGCAAGCGGTGCGTGCTCGATCTGGAGCCGCTTGCGATCGGCCTTGGGCAGGCGCTTGTCGTCACTCATCTCGCGCACGAGGCCCGCAACGTCGCTCCCGAAAAGCCGGTCGATTTCCGCCGCGGTGGCGTCGGTGTCCTCGATGGTATCGTGGAGAACCGCCGCTTCGAGTGTCGCCGGGTCGGTCACGCCATGCTCGGTGAGCAGCGCCGCGACGTCGATGGGATGGTTGATATACGGCGACGCGTCACGATTCTTGCGCCGCTGCGCGCGGTGCTTGTGAGCGGCGAATTGGAGGGCGGCGAACAGGCGGCCGATGTCGGCGGTCGGGGCGGTCATCTGTGCAATGTACGCACATAGCCGCCGGTGCCGCCGCTACTGGACGTTTGTGCGACGCCGCCGGCCCTCAGCGGCCGAGTAGATTCACATATGATCCGAGTCGGACCGGCGGGCTGGAATTACAAGGACTGGGCAGGCATCGCCTATCCGGAGCCGAAGCCGACGGGCTTCGACCACCTGGCGTATCTCGCGCGGTTCGTCAACACGATCGAGATCAACAGCAGCTTTTACGGTCCACCCAAAGCCACAACGTCCGCTGCATGGGCGCGTCGCGTGTCCGACCATGCCGAATTTCGCTTCACGGCCAAGCTCTGGAAGCGGTTTACCCACGAACGTGGCAGCGCCTTCACGCAGGCGGACGTTTCGGAAGTGCGCGACGGGCTCGATCCGCTCATGAACGCGGGGCGTCTCGGCGCCGTGCTCCTGCAGTTTCCCTGGTCGTTTCGCCGTACCGATGAAAACCGGCAGTGGCTCGACGACGTGACGTCGTCGTTCCGCGACTACCCGCAGGTACTCGAAGTACGCCACGCCAGCTGGAATATGCCGGCGTTCTACGAAGAGCTCGAGGAGCGCGGCATCGGCTTCGTCAACATCGACCAGCCGATGTTCCGGCATAGCATCGCGCCCAGCGCAAAGGCGACGTCACCGGTGGGATATGTGCGGGTGCACGGCCGGAATTATGGGGACTGGTTCCGGAAAGATGCCGGCGTCGAGGCGCGCTATGACTATCTGTATTCGCCCGCGGAGCTCCGCCCATGGGTGGACCGGACGCGCGAGATCGCGAAGGCAACGAAAGAGCTCTTCGTGATCACCAACAATCATTACAAGGGCAAGGCGCTGGTGAATGCGGCGATGATCGAGTCGATGCTGGAACAGCGGCGGGTCTCGGTGCCGACGGAGCTCGTCGATGCGTATCCCGAGCTCGGGCAGTTCGTGCAGGCGGGCAGCGGATAAGCCTGGCAGGCGGCGGGACCTTGACGGCGACCGCCGTGGGTGCAATATGGGGCTCAGCACCGCTGATGTGCGTACCTCGCCAAGGGAACCCAATGACG
The DNA here is from genome assembly GCA_039932015.1 of Gemmatimonadota bacterium. Lineage (GTDB taxonomy): Bacteria > Gemmatimonadota > Gemmatimonadetes > Gemmatimonadales > GWC2-71-9 > JAICUF01. Next base: position 2,660 of record JBDTQV010000074.1, read on the forward strand.
CGCCGCTTCACGACGTTTGCGAGCTCGCTCTGCGCCGGCGCTCTGCTGCTGGTCATGCGGCCGGTCTCGCCGCCATCCGCCTCGATCAGTCCCAACGACAATCGCCGCTCTGCCGGGTCGCTCTCGAATGATGTGCTCACGGTTCGGTTGACCGCTGGCACCGGCGTGTGGCAGCCGGAAGGGCGCGACGGCCCGCAAATCACGACCGCAGCGTTCGGAGAGACCGGAAAGGCGCTGCAGACCCCTGGGCCGTTGCTGCGGGTGAAGCGCGGCACCGAGATCCGTGCGTCGATCCATAACGCGCTCGCGGTGCCGCTCTGGATCTATGGCATGGGCGCTGCACGCGGTTACGCGTCCGATAGTTTCGACATCGCCCCGGGCGCGTCGCGCGAAATCAGGTTCCGCGCTGGCGAGACCGGGACGTACTACTACTCGGGCCGTACGGCTCCCGGGCCCGTCGGCGCGCGCACGAGCGAGGACAGCCAGCTCAACGGTGTCATCGTCGTGGACGAGCCCGGCCGGGCAACGCCGGCTGACCGCATCTTCGTCGTCTCCACCTGGTATACCATCGACACCAGCAGTGTCAGCGGACTTGGGCCCGATCCGATCCTCGCGTTCAACGGGCTCTCGTGGCCGCACACCGAGCCGCTCACTGCCAAGCAGGGTGACTCCCTGACGTACCGCTTCGTGAACACGACGCCGCTCGAACATCCGATGCACCTGCATGGCTTTTATTTTCGCGTCGATGCGAAGGGCGACGGTGCCGTCGACACGACGTTCGCGCCCGCAGACCGTCGCATGGCGGTGACCGAACTGCTGCTCACCGGCGAGACGATGGCAATGACGTGGTCGCCGACGCGCAGCGGCAACTGGATTCTGCACTGCCATCTCGCGAGCCACATCGCGCCGGCGTCCGCACTCGTCGCGGACCGCCGCATGCCGTCACACACGGCCGTGCATGGTGGCCACGCGATGATGCCGCGCCTCGGCAATCGCGGGAATCCCATGCAGCACAACATGGCGGGACTGGTACTCGGCATCCGCGTCGCGCCCACCCGCGTGGCGACCAGGTCTACGCGTGCAGCCCGTCCGATCCGGCTCGTCATCCGCTCGCGCGCAGCGGTGTATGGCGACTACGCCGGCTACTCGTACGTACTGGGCGGATCGCCGGAGGAGGCAGATACCACGGCCATGCCGGTTCCCGGACCCGTGCTGGTACTGCAAAAGGACGAGCCGGTCGCGATTACGATCGTGAACCGTTCCCACGAGAACGCGGCGGTGCATTGGCACGGCATAGAGCTGGAGAGCTTCCCCGATGGCGTAGCGGGTTGGAGCGGCCAAGGGGCAACGACGCTGCCGATGATCGGCCCGGAGGACTCGCTGACGGTGCGCTTCACGCCACCGCGGGCCGGCACGTTCATGTACCACTCGCACTCGAACGAGTTTCAGCAGATCGCCTCGGGCCTGTACGGCGCGATCGTCGTCGTCGATTCTGCACACCCCAGAGATGAGGCGACTGATCGAGTCCTGTTGTTCAGCGACGACGGTCCCACGCTCAACTTTCTCCGCCCCCCACCGGCCGCGCTCCTGAACGGCCGGCCGCTTACCGACACGCTCCGCTTTCGCGCGGCAACGCCCCAGCGGCTCCGCCTCATCAACATCCGGACGGACTATCCACTCGCGCTCACACTGCTCGACGGCGATCGCGTTCTCGAATGGCGGGTGCTCGCCAAGGACGGTGCCGATCTGCCGGTATCCCGCACCGGTTCCCGCGCGGCGACGATGATGCTCTCACCCGGCGAAACGGCGGATGTCGAGGTCACGCCGCGCGCGAGCCGACTCGCGCTCAAGGTGACGCTCCCGACGTTTCGCAATGTTGCACCGGTGCTCGTCCCGGTGACGGTTGGAGACGCGATGTAGCCGGTGGCGCGCGCCCCGGCTGAAGGTCACGCCGGGAGGACGGTCGCCGCGTACGCTTCGGCAACCGTCGATTGGGAGAATCAAATGCGTGCGGCCTCACTGTTTCGTGCAACGCTCACGGTCGCTTCTGCGGCGCTGGGCGGATGCTTTCTGGATCCCGGTGCGTGCAGCTACGATTACCGGGACATTGAATTCCATGGGCAACTCACCGGCTCGATGCTCGCGCCCGGCGCGACTCCGGTTGGCATAGTGCTGCAACTGAATGAGACGCGTAACGACGACCCGAGCTTCCGCACGCTCTATCTCGTCCTCTCGAGACCCGTTCCCGCCGGAGCGGCGGTCATCGAGCTGCGCCAGACCTCCGGCAGCGGCACGCCGGTGATCGCCACTTTCAGTCTGTCCGCCGCGCTGACGTCGACGGTGGACCTCGCAGAGCTCACGCCTACGCAGGAGGACCTGGCCAGGTATGCGGGGGCAGGGCAGCTGCACCTGGTCGGTCGCGCGGGCGGCGGTTCGCCTCCTGGCCTGGACGCTGCGCTGAGCGTAGCGAGCCGGACTGACTGGCACCACCTGCGATGCGATTGATTTCCAATGGACGCCGCGGAGCTGAGCGCGCACCGGTGTGATGGCGGTCACAAAGCTGAACTGATTCGGTGTTAGACCACGGCTGGAGCCACCTGCACTGATCTGGCGCGCGACGTGCGTAGACCGAGGTCGCGGCCACCGAAGGCTACTCCACCAAGGAGCGAGATAATGAAAGTTGCAACGATGCTGGGCCTTGCGGCCCTGATGCTCATCCCCCTCGGCGGCACCGTCCAGGCGCAGGGGAAGAGGGGCGACCACGCGAAAAAGTACGGCAAGGGTCACTATGGACACGAAGCCAAGCCGGGGCGTCGCGTAGGGCCGCCTCCGGGACCGGGCCGCAGGGTCGGTCCGGAAGACGCGAGCCGGCGTAGCGGCAGCTGGGGCAGCCGGGTGCTGGGCCGGCGCGACGATCTGCAGCTCGACGAGAGCCAGGCCCGGCGTATCAAGGCGATCGACGAGCGGTACGAACGCGACAACGTAAGGATGCGCGAGAAAGCGCGCGTTGCGACGGACCCGAACAACACCGCCGAAGAGCGCGACGCGGCCCGAAGACTCAGGGACAGCCGGCTGCGCGAACATCGCGAGATCGACGCGGTGCTCACGCCGGACCAGAGAAAGCGCCTCAAGGAATCCGGAGAGCGTGACGAGTAGGAGTTCCGTGGGCGAGTGTAAGGGAGGGGCCGCCGACACAGATCGGCGGCCCCTTTCATATATTGCCTGGCGCGCCCCCTGCCTGCAGATTCCGCAGTCTCCCGCACCCGAGGTCGCGTGGCCGTTCCCTCAGGGCAGTTCAAGCTAGGGCCTGTCGTGCTTCCCGAGACGCGTCGACCCCGCCCAGTCGTGGCGTACACCGGTGCGGTCGCACTCGTGGCCGCGGCCACGGCGGTACGCGCGGGACTCTCGCCGTGGGTTACAGCGGATCAGATCGTGTTCGTTACGTTCTTCCCCGTCCTTTTCGTCGCCGCCTGGATTTTGGGTCCCAAACCTACACTCCTGGCGACGGCGCTCAGCGCGCTCTGCGCAGACTTCTTCTTCATCGCTCCTCGGGGCACGTTCGGTTCCAAGGACCCGGCTGGGTACTTGGGAATCGCAGTCCTGATTCTCTGCGGGATTGCAATCGCCATTCTGGCTGAGCGCGAGCATCGCGCGCGGGTGCTCGCCGAGGCTCAGGCGGAGGAAAACGCCCAATTGCGCGATCTGGCCGAGGAAGCCGCGTCGCAGGCGGAGGAAGAAGCCGCGCGAGCCGAAGAGGAAGCGGCACGCGCGGAGGAGGAAGCCGCGCGGGCAGAGGACGAAGCGCAGCGCGGGCTGCTGCTGCTGAACGAGCGGGACCGGCTGATCGCCGAACTGGAACTCGAGCGAACGTCGCTGCAGGCGATTGTGAAGTATCTGCCGGTGGGGCTCGTCATGCGGTCCGCGGATAGCGGCGAAGTGACGTTCGTCAACGGGCAGGTGGAGCAGCTCCTGGGGGTGCTGCCAGGCCCGGATACATGGCGCGACGCGATCACCTCGCTCGCGTTCCGCCGTTTCGACGGGTCTCCGATCGGCGTCAACGAGCTTCCGCTCTCACGCGTGCTTCGGGACGGCCTGCCGATAAGCGAGGACGTCGAGTGTACGCGTGCGGACGGGCAACCACTGGCGCTGCATTTCGAAGCCGGTCCGGTGAAGGACGCAGATGGCAACGTTACCGGCGGCGTGCTCACCATGCTGGACGTTACCGCGCGGCGCCGCACCGAAGAGACCGTCCGCTTTCTCGCGGAGGCGAGCACGGCGCTGGGCGTCTCGCTCGACTACGAGGCGACGCTCGCCACGGTCGCGCGCCTGGCCGTACCGGCGCTCGCCGACTGGTGCTCGATCGATCTCGCGGAGCCCGATGGCACGCTGCGGCGCATTGCGATTACGAATACCGACGCGACCCGCGAGCCGTGGGCCTGGGAGCTGGAACGGCGCTTTCCGGCGACGCGTGCAGCGGGCGGCGGCGCGTACCAGGTGCTCGACAGCGGCGAGTCGTCGTTCGTACCGGTGATCACGCCGGAGATGATCGCCGCAAGCGCGCACGACCCCGAATACATCCGCATCATTGGCGAGCTCGGGCTCGTATCGTACATCGGCGTACCGCTCGCGGCGCACGGGCAGGTCTTCGGTGTGCTGAGCTTCGTCACGTCGGATTCGTCACGACACTATACCACTGCGGACCTGCGTCTGGCGGAAGCGCTGGGCCAGCGCGCCGGCGCGGCTGTGGACATTGCCCGACGTCACCGGGAAACGGTGGAGAGCGCGAACATGCTCGCCGCAATGCTGACCGCTTCTCCCGTGGGGCAGGCCTTCGTCGACCGCGACCTTCGCTACGTTGCCGTCAACCCGGCGCTCGCGGCGCTGCACGGCGTGCCGGTGGACGAGCATTTTGGCCGCGCAATCCGTGACGTCCTGCCGGTTTGGGCCGATCCCCTCGAGCCGATGCACCGCGCCGTATTCGAAACCGGCCAGCCGGTGCTGGATCGCGAGCTCACCTTGCCTGCACCCGGTGGAGGCGAATACCACCTCCTGGTTAACTGCTTCCCGGTGCTCGGCGCCGACGGCGAGGTGCGATGGGTCGGCGTCACGAAGGCGGATGTGACGGAGCGCCGCCGTAGCGAGCAGGCGCTGCGCACGAGTGAGGCGCGGCTGCGTGGTGTGGTGGAGTCGCCGCTGATCGGAATCGGCTTCTACGACCGGGATGGACGCGTCACCAGCGCGAACGGGGCGCTGGCGGATCTCCTCGGCTATACGCGCGAGGAAATCGCCAACGGCGTGCTGCGCTGGGATTCGAATCTCACAGCGCCCGAATTCCGCTACCTCGACGAGCAGGCCGGCCGGGAAGTGGAGGAAACCGGAGCAAGCCGGGCGTATGAGAAGGAGCTGATCCGGAAGGACGGCACCCGCGTGCCGGTGCTCGCCGGCGGATCGCGTCTGAGTGAGGACGGGCGTACCGGCGTGTTCTACATTCTCGACCTCACCGAGCGGAGACGCGTCACCGAGCAGGTGCAGGCGGCGCAGCGCCTCGAGGCCGTTGGCCGGCTCGCCGGCGGTGTCGCCCATGAGATCAACAATGCGCTCCAGGGAGTGCTTGGCTTCAACTCGTTCATTCTGAAGCGCCTCGAGGAGGGCCATCCGGTCCGCTCTGACGCCGAGCAGGTGCACGCGTCGGGCGAGCGGGCGGCGCGGATCACGCAGCAGCTGCTCGCTTACAGCCGCCGCCAGGTGCTGCAGCAGAAGGATCTCGA
>JBDTQV010000075.1:0-8411 GCA_039932015.1 Gemmatimonadota bacterium
TCGCTGATCTCGACGTATCTCGTCTATCGCGGCAAGAGTCTCGTCGGGCCGTTTCCGCACGAGGCGTGGACCTCGCCGACCGGGCAGCACTTCGAGCCGATTCTCGGGATTGGGCTCGTCACCATTGGCACGGCACTGCTGCTCTTCAGCTCACTGTTCGTCGTGATTGCGCTCAACGGTGCGCAGCGCGGCAACCGCCGGCAAACGCTGATCTGGCTCGGCCTCACGATCATGTGCGGCATCTTCTTCGTGGGCATGCAGGTCTACGAGTTCACGAGCTTCGTGCACGAGGGGCTCAAGCTGCAGACCAACCTGTTCGGCGCGAGCTTCTTTACTCTTACGGGCTTTCACGGCACGCACGTCACGATCGGCGTGATCTGGCTTTCCAGCGTATTCGTGACCGTGTGGCGTGGGCAGTTGCCGGCGAAGAAGTCGCTCAATCTTGAGATGGCGGCACTCTACTGGCACTTTGTCGATGTGGTCTGGATCGTGATCTTCCCCGTCGTCTACCTGATGAAGTGAGGATCCGATCATGAGCCACGTGACCACCGCCCCGACGATCGTGCCCGATCACGAGCACGCGCATCCCGGGGTCGGAACGTATGTCAAAATCGGCATCGTGCTCTTCGCGATCACGGCGCTTGAAGTCGGCGCCTATGACCTGGGATACAATCGCGCCGGCACCACCTTCGGCTCGATCCTGCACCCCATCGTGGTGCCGGTGCTGATGGTCCTCTCCGCGATCAAGTTCGCGCTGGTCGCGATGTACTACATGCATCTGAAGCCGGACAGCAAGCTCTTCACCGGCGTCTTCGTGTTCTCGCTCATCATCGCGGCCGTCGTGATTTTCTCGCTGATTGCTCTGTTCGCTTACCACTATGCATTTCAGAAGATGATCCCTTGATCGGCCTGTTGCCCGCGCTGCTCCTCGATGCGCGGCCGAGGCCGACGACCCCTTTCGTGGCCGACTGGGACCTGCACCCGAGCGTCGTACTGGGCACCGTGATTCTCGGTGCCCTCTATTTTTGGGGGATCACGGCCGCGCGCCGCCGCTGGTCGCTCGGGCCGCCGGCGGAGCCGTGGCGTGTCCTCTGCTTCGTGCTGGGCATGCTGGTGCTGCTGTTCTCGCTCAATGGTCCGGTTCACGATCTGAGCGATTACTACCTGTTCGTCATCCACATGGTGCAGCACCTGTTGCTCACGTTACTGCTGCCCCCGCTGCTCATCGCGGGGACGCCGGGATGGCTGCTGAGCCCGCTCGCACGGCGGCCGGGGGTCGGCGCGGTCGCGCGTGTGCTCACGAAGCCGCTCGTGGCGGGAGGGCTGTTCAGCGCGGTGATCATCGCGTGGCACACGGTCCCGGCGTACGACCTCATGATGCGGAATCACGAGGTGCACATCGCGACGCACCTGATGTTCATCGTCGCGGCGGTGCTCATGTGGTGGCCGGTGATGAGCCGGGTTCCGGAAGTTCCGGCGCTCCCGCTCGGCGGCCGCATGCTGTATCTGTTTCTCGTGAGCATTCCGATGCAGTTGGTCGCCGCGATCATCACGATGGCGGACGACCCGCTCTACACCTGGTACGTGAGCGCACCACGTACGTGGGGGCTGTCGCCGCTGGACGATCAGAAGTACGGGGGACTCCTCATGTGGGTCCCCGGCAACCTGTGGATCTTTGGCGCGATCGGGATCGTGTTCTACGAATGGGCCAAAGAGGAGGGGTGAGTGTGGGAACCGCATGCCGATTGGACTGAGCGTGGATTCAGTGCACCAACTTCAGTCGTCAGCTGAGGCCGCTCAGGTCACTCGCGCCCCTCGAAGCGCCGCCCACGCCAGGCAGCCCCACCCGGCGAGAAAACACACGCCACCCAGGGGAGTGATCGCCCCGAACCAGCGCATGCCGCTCAGCGCCAACGCATACAGACTGCCGGAAAAGAGGAGTGTTCCCGCGAGGAATGCCCATCCGGCCCATGCGGCGGCGGTAGACTCGGGCCAGCGCGCGATTGCCCATGCCGCGGCGATCAGCGCGAACGCATGGTACATCTGATACCGCGCGCCGGTCTCGAAGATGACGAGTGCGTCTGGCGTGAGGCGTGCGCGCAGCGCATGCGCGCCAAACGCACCGGCGGCCACCGCGATGAACGCCGAGAGCGCGCCCGCCGAGAAGAAAGTGCGGTCCATGATGTCAGGCCGCGCGGGGAAGGGGCGCGGAATGACGATGCTCCGCCGGTGCGTCCGGCGCTGGCCGGTCCGCCCATCGCGCGAGCAGCGCCATGGCAAGTCCGAAGCCGCTGGCGCCGTATGCGACGACATGCATGCTCGACGGCGGCGGCCCGAATGTCGACGCGAAGAGCACGGCCATCAGCACGACAAGAACCAGCGCGAAGCGCGCGGGGCGGACCGGGTGGCGGCGCGAGCCCCGCAGCGCGTACACGGCGGCGCCGGCGCCGAGCACGGCAATTTCGACGAGCAGCGTGAGCGGGACGCTGTTCCAGAGCCCGAGTCCGACCTTCGTCGCGTCACTCATCGTGAGCGGCAGGTCGGGTGCGTGCACAGGTAGGTCGAGAAACCAGTGCGAGAGTACGGCGGCGCCCACGATCGCGGCGGCGCGCCAGTGGTGGGTCACGTTGCGCGTGGGCCACGAAAAGTAGATGAGCGCCGAGACGATGCCCCATACGACACCGGCGAGCAGGCTGTGCGTGATCGGGTAGTCGAGGAACTCGAGCGGAGACGCGGCCATGTAGCCCGGCACGATGCGGGCATGCTCCCAACCCATCAGCAGCGTGCCGCCCCACAGGATATCGGCCAACTGGACCGCGAAAAACAGTGTGCCGAGCGAGATGCGCGGCTCGGCGCGCTTGAGTGCGAACGCGACTCCGTAATGGCCAACCAGCATCGTCAGCTCCCGGCGGAAGGCGGATCGGGTTCGAGCACTGCCATCCCCATCGCGTGATAGCCGTTGTCCACGTACACGGTGCTGCCGGTGATCGCAGCGGCGAGGGGGCTCGCGAGGAATGCGGCGGTGTTGCCGACTTCGACGGCCTCGAGGCGGCGCGGCAGCGGAGAATTTGCCGTGGCATACGTGATCATCGTGTCGATGAATCCGATCGCGCTCGCGGCGCGTGACGCATAGGGCCCCGCGCTGATGGTATTGACGCGAACGCCCCAGCGGCGGCCTGCCTCGAACGCGAGCGTGCGGGTATCCGCTTCGAGCGCGGCCTTTGCCGAGGACATGCCGCCGCCATAGCCGGGAATGACGCGCTCGCCCGCCATGTAGGTGAGCGACAGAAACGAGCCGCCGGGGCGGAGCATGGGACTCAGCTCGCGCACCAGGGCGACGTTGCTGTACGCGCTCACGCTCACCGCCTCGAGATAGCCGCGCCGGGTGGTGTCGACGAGCGGCTTCCGGACCTCCGGACCATTCGCGAGGCTGTGCACGACGATATCGAAGCCGCGCTCGCCAAAGTCGCCGCGCATGCGCGCCGCCAGCCCGCCTATGGTGAAGTCGCCGTGCTCGCGGTAGCGCTTGTTCTCGCGCACCTCGGCTGGCACATCGTCCATCGTGTCGTACGCCGCGTCGAGCGGATAGATCCGCTCGAACTCGAGCCGGCGTCCGTCGCTGAGGTGCATCGACTCCTCGATCTTACCGCGCTCCAGCAGCTTGGTGAAGATGCCGAGTGCCGGCGGCCAGCTCCCGAGGCAGATCGTGGCGCCCGCTTCCGCCAGCGCCTTTGCGATGGCGAAGCCGAAGCCTCCGTCGTCGGATACGCCGGCCACGAGCGCGCGCTTTCCGGTGAGCTCGATGGACAACATTGCGAAATGACTCCTCGGGAGGGCGTGGGGAATTAGCAAACCTACGCGCTGGCCGGGCCCGCCGCCATGAACGGCTAGCTGTTGCGCAGCACCTCGAGCGGCGTCCGGCGAACCACTTCCAGACTGCCCCAGATGCCGACCACCACGGCCAGCAGCGCCATCGCCGCGACGAGCGCGCCGACTGACGCGAGCGGAAGCTTGAACGGCACGTCAAAGAGGAAGCGCGCAAGTGCCCAGCCCGCCGCCGTAGCAAGCACGAGCGCCGCGACCGCCGACAGCACGCCGAGCGCCACATACTCCGCGAGTACCACCTGCAACACCTGACGACGGCTCGCGCCGAGCGTCTTGAGCAGCGCGCCTTCGCGGACGCGCTGATGCCGGCTGGTGCTCACCGCGCCGGCGAGTACCACAGTGCCGGTGATGAGGCTGAACAGTGCCACGAACCGAACGGCGAGCACCACCCGCGCGACGAGGCGCTCGATCGATTCCTGGATCGAAGCGACGTCGATCGTCGTCACATTGGGAAAGCGCTCGGCCAGGCGACGCTGCATCATGCCGCGTGCGGTGGCGTCGGGAACCCGGGTGAGGAGTACGTAGGTGCGCGGCGCCGCTTCGAGCGCACCGCTCGCGAACACGACGAAGAAGTTCGGCTCGAACCGCGCCCAGTCAACGTCACGAAGGTTCATCACTCGCGTGCGCACCGGAACGCCCTGGACGTCCCAGACCATCTCATCGCCCACACGGACACCCAGATCGGCGGCGACGTCCGCTTCCACCGATATCGGCACTGGCGCGGCGGTATCTCGCTGTGACGGCTTCCACCAGTTGCCAGCAATAATCTTTTCCGAGCTGGTTGGTGCATCGCGGTAGGTGGACCGATACTCCCGGCGGAGCGCCCACCCGCCACCCTGGCGTCCTCGGCGCGATCCGGGCCGGCTGGTCGTGTCCGGCGGCGGGATGTCGCGCACCGCACGGCCTCGGATCGATAGGATGCGCATGGGCACGATCGGAACCGGATCGGCCGCGCTGTAGCCCGAGGCCTTTACATCGCCACTTACCGGGGCGAGCTGGTCGGGCTGGATGTCGAACAGCACGAGGTTGGGACGCGTGGGGCCGCCGGCGAGCTGCAGCTCCTGCAACAGATTGTATTGCGCAAGGAAGAGCGTCGCGAGCAGGAAGGCGCCGAACCCGAGCGCCAGTACCACCGCCATCGTCTGATTTGCGGGGCGATGCAGATTGGCGAGCCCCTGGCGCCAGACGTACGGCCACCGCGAGGGGAGCCATCGGCGCACCGCGCGCACGAGAAGCCACGCCGCGAGCCCGAGCATTCCCACCGCCACACCGATCGCGCCGGCAAAGTATGCGCCGGCCCGCCAGCCTCCCGCCTGCAGCGACGCGAGTGCCAGCACGCTGATCGCGATGAGCGCGAATGCGGGCCAGCGCCATGGCTCGCGAGGGGCGGACGCCGGATCGTACGCCTGGCGGAGCGCAGCGAGCGGCGGCACTCGCCGGGCGGACAGCAGCGGCAGCAGCGAGAACACCGTGGCCACCCACAGCCCGGTGCCGATGCCGATACCGACCGCCGGCCACGACGGCGCCGACGAGACCTCGACCGGCAGCACGCTGCCGATGACGTGCGGCAGCAGTTGCTGAAGGCCGATGCCGAGCGCAGCGCCGGCCAGGCTGCCGAGCAACCCCATGGCGGCGGCCTGCGTCACGTAGATCGCAAACACCTGGCCGGCCGTAGCGCCGAGACAGCGGAGCACGGCTATGGCCTCGGTCTTCTGGCGGACGAAAACGTGAGTCGCGCTGGCGACGCCGAGTCCGCCGAGCAACAGGGCGATGAGCGCCACGAGCCCGAGATAGTTGCCGAGGCGGGCGAGTGCGTCGTCGAGGTTCTGCCGGTCGTCCGCGACGGTGCGGATGCGGACCCGTTCGTCCCGGACCAGCGGGCGGAAATGATCGGCGATCGCCTGCGCTGACTGTTCCGGTGCGAGGCGGATGAACGCCTCGCGGTCGACCCGCGCGCCGAACGCGAGCAGGCCGGTCGCGCCTACGAATCGGTTCGGAATGAAGATCCGCGGTCCGAACGCCGAGCGCACGCCCACGTCGCCCGGCATCCGCTCGAGCGTGCCCGATATCACGAAGCGTCCCTGGCCGAGCGCGAGCGTGTCGCCGATCTTCGCACCGAGCGCTGCGAGCAACGACGGATCGACGATCGCCTGCGAGGTGCGCTGGAGCGTGCGCCACGCGGAGTCGGGCTTGGTCACGACCTCGCCGTAGAACGGAAAAGATCCTTCGACGCCGGACACCTGCGCGAGCCGGGCCCCCGTCGCCCGCGGCAGATACGCCATCGCTCCGAACGTCGTGATGCGTGCCCGTCCCTCGATGCCGAGCGAATCGACGAGTCGGTCGACGGTCGCGCTGAACGGCTGTCTGCTGCTGAACGAGAGATCGGCACCGAGCATCGAGCGCGCCTGCTCGCGTACCGAGAGGCGGAGATTGTCGGTAAATGAATTGATCGCGACGAGCGCCGCGACACCGGCTGTGATGGACGCGGTGAGCAGCGCCAGGCGCCGGGCTGCGGCGCGGCCCTCGCGCCATGCCATCCGAACGACGAACCCCGCTCGCGTCATGCCGCCGCGCTGTCCGAAACGACCGCGCCGTCGGCGAGGCGGAGCGTGCGGCGGGCGCGGCCCGCCAGATCGGGATCGTGCGTCACCAGCACGAGCGTCGTGCCGAGGTCGCGATTGAGCTCCGCCATGAGATCGACGACCGTCGCCCCGGTGCGTGCGTCGAGGTTGCCGGTCGGCTCGTCGGCGAACAGCACCCGCGGACGATTGCTGAATGCACGGGCAACGGCGACGCGCTGCTGCTCGCCGCCAGAGAGCTGCGCCGGATAGTGATGCTCCCGGCCGCCGAGCCCAACGCGGCCGAGCAGTTCGCGCGCGCGTTCTGCCGCGGCGATCCCGCGCAGCTCGAGCGGTACCTGCACATTCTCCAGCGCCGTGAGCGTGGGAATGAGCTGAAAGTTCTGGAACACGAACCCGACCTTCTCACCGCGCAGCCTGGCGCGCGCATCCTCATCGAGCGGCTCCAGGGCCTCACCATCGAGGCGAACGGTGCCGCTGGTGGGGCGGTCGAGCCCGGCCAGAAGGCCCAGCAGTGTGGTCTTGCCGCTGCCGGACGGGCCCACGATGGCGAGAAATCCGCCCGCTTCGAGGTTGAAGCTGATATCCTTCACGACCGTGAGCGCGCGGGCGCCCGAGAGGTACGTTTTCGTGAGCGATTCACAACTCAGCATGCACGTCCTCTGAGCAGGGGACTCCAGCCGACTCTGACCGCCTCAATGATACCCTCATATGCCACACTCTCCGCCGTCGTCATGCTCACCCTCAGCGGGTGCAGCGGCCAGCGTCCGGAAGCGGCCGGCCGTCCGGACACCGCGACCGTGACGGCCGCACCCGCCCGGAGCGCGCGACCCAGAATCGTGATTCTCGGGACCAGCCTGACCGCCGGATACGGGTTGCCGGATCCCGCGCTCGCCTATCCTGCGCTGCTGCAGCGGCGTATCGACGCGGCGGGACTCAAGTATGAAGTGGTGAACCGCGGGGTGAGCGGTGAGACGTCGGCGGGGGCGCGAGCTCGGGTCGACTGGGTATTGCGGGAACCTGCCGCGATTGTCGTGCTCGAGACCGGCGCGAACGACGGGCTCCGCGGGCTCGAGGTGGGCTCGCTCCGCGCGAACGTCCAGGCGATTCTGGACCGCGCGAAGCGGCTGAACCCACCACCGAAGCTGGTGCTCATCGGCATGGAGGCGCCGCCCAATTACGGACTCGATTACACAAGGCAGTTCCGCGCCGTGTACTCCGAGCTTGCGCGTGCGAACAACGCAGCGCTCGTGCCGTTCCTGCTCCAGGGCGTCGCCGGGATTGCCCGTCTCAATCAGGCGGATGGCGTGCACCCGACAGCGGAGGGTCAGCGCATCGCGGCCGAGAATGTCTGGCGAGTGCTGGAGCCGCTACTGCGCTGATTCACAGGAGCGCGGCCAGTGCCTCGACGGCCTGGTCGACTTCCTGCTCGGTATTGTAGTAGTGCGGTGAGATACGGAGCGCTGATGTGGTGCCCTTCGCATCCATGTCGATCACCGCATCCGCTCGGCTGGGCGCGCTGGTGTTGATGCCGCGTGCGCGGAGGCGCAGCTTGAGGTCCGCGCCGTCGTGTCCGTCAAACGCGGCGGTGGCGATGGCGCATCGGACGGTGCCGCGGTCGAGCACGCGCGTGCCCGGCAGCGCGGCGAGTCGCTGGCGCGCGTGTTCGGCGAGGGCCCACGAGCGCGCCTGCGCGACGTCGAGACCCACGCCCAGCGCGTATTCCGCCGCCGCGCCGAGGCCGAGGGCGAGGGCGCACGACATCTCCCAGGTCTCGAACCGACGCGCGTCGGTCCGGAGCGTAAACTCGTCTACGCCGGTCCAGTCGGCGCCATGCATGTCGACGAGCAGCGGGTACGCGCCACCGGCAACCGCACGCTCGCTCACGTACAGAAACCCCATCCCGCGTGGTCCACGGAGAAACTTGCGCGCCGTCGCGGCGAGGTA
>JBDTQV010000076.1:0-8395 GCA_039932015.1 Gemmatimonadota bacterium
CCCAGTCGATCTCGTCCTCCTTCTCGGCCTTCTCCTTCTCCTGCTCGGCCGTCTTTTCCTCCGGCGTCTCTTCCTCCTCGGGCTCGAGCAGCTCGAGGAATGGGTTCGCCAGCAGCTCCTGCTTCAGGTGCTGCTGCAGGTCCATCATGGGCATGTACAGCATGTCCATGGCCTGATAGAGGCGCGGATTGACCCGCAGTTCCTGGCGGAGACCGGTGTGCTGTGACAGGCCTGTCTTCATGCGACCGCCTCCAGCCGCGAGCGAAGCCGCGATGTGAGCGTGGGACCCAGGTACAGTTGTGCGACACGGTCGTTGTACACGAGGTCGCGAACGGTGCCGGACGCCTGCACCTTGCCTTCAAACATGATGTACGCGCGATCTACAATATCCAACGTTTGCTCCACGTTGTGATCGGTAATGAGAACGCCAATGCCGCGATGCCTGAGCCCTGCCACAATCGTCTGGATGTCGTGCACCGCGATCGGATCGACGCCGGCGAACGGCTCATCGAGCAGCATGAAGCGCGGCTCGGTGACCAGTGCGCGCGTAATCTCTAGCCGGCGCCTCTCGCCACCGCTCAGCGAGTATGCACGGTTCTTCCGCAGGTGGCGGATCGACAGCTCGTCGAGCATCCGCTCCAGCTCGCGATCGCGCTCCTTGGCCGGAAGCTGCCGCGTCTCCAGAATGGCGAGAATGTTTTCCTCGACGGTCATGCGACGGAATATCGACGGCTCCTGCGCGAGGTAGCCGATGCCTCGCCGCGCACGCCGGTACATCGGCAGGCCGGACAGATCCACTCCGTCGAGCAGTACGCTGCCGGTGTCCGGGCGGATCAGCCCGGTGATCAGGTAGAACGTCGTCGTCTTGCCGGCACCGTTGGGACCGAGAAGGCCGACGATTTCGCCCTGCTCCACGCGCACCGACACGTCATCCACCACACGACGGCCACGAAAGCT
Organism: Gemmatimonadota bacterium; assembly: GCA_039932015.1. Taxonomy (GTDB): domain Bacteria; phylum Gemmatimonadota; class Gemmatimonadetes; order Gemmatimonadales; family GWC2-71-9; genus JAICUF01. Next base: position 958 of record JBDTQV010000076.1, read on the forward strand.
CTTGCCGAGTCCGCTGCCCTCGAGCACGCTCTGCGGGCCGCCCGCCTTAGGTCGGACTGGTCCGGTCAGGTTGTGCCGCGCGACGGCAACGAGGGCGTCGAACGACGCGAGGCGATTTCCTCCGGCGGCGGGCCACCAGTCGCCCTGGGCCTGGATCGCGTCCCACTCGATGCTGCGGGTGTCGTCGATCCAGCCTTCACTGGCGAGACGCGGCAGGAGCGAACCGGTCAGGTGGTTCCGGACCTCGTCCTCGGACAGCGCGGGATCTTTGCCGCCCAGCGTGTCGCGGTAGCAGATCATGAAGGTCTCGCGGTATGCCATGAGCAGCTCACGCAATCCGAGCGCACCCCACGGACCGGCCGCGCGCACGATGGCGGCGAGGGTAAGCGGCACCGACGGATCGCGACGAGTGACCGCTCCCAGCCAGTCGCTGCTCACGGGCGCGCGCCTCCCCGACCGAGCGGTGGCGCGGCCACCGGCGCGCTCGCGCCATCCTCGAGCTGCACGCCGTCGGCGTGGCCGCGCACGTCGACCCGTGCGACGCCTTCATCGCCGGTCGGCTTCATCGTCACCGTGATAGTGTCGCCGCGCGCGTAGCTGAGTGACGGCCGCTTGCCGGGTTTGTCGCTCTTCGCGACATGGAACGACCGCGCAGCATGGAGCGCGTGCACAGTGTTGAGCGCGGTGTGCGCCTTGCCGGCCGAGTCGCGCTGCGCGAATGATGCGACGATCGTATCCGCCGCCATCCAGTCTCGATTGTGCGAAAGTGAGTCGATGTCGCCGCCCACCCACCCGGCCCCGAAAATGCGCGCTTCGGTGAGCTGCTGCGCCGGCGTGTCGAGTGCGAGCGAGTCGCCGCGAACCTCGTAGCGCGTGCCCTTCACGATGGGACGCGCCGTGTGTCCCCACGCGAGCATCTGCTCGACCTTCTGCTGCCGGACGGCGAGGTCGATCGTGTCCGCCACGAGATCCCACTCTCCGCGAACCGCATGCGCCCGATCGGTCGCGAACACACGTCGCACATTGCGGCCCTGCAGTTTGAAATCGATGCGCGACCCGCTGATCGAGAAGCTGTCCGCGCCGAGTCCGCGAAAGATTGGTTTGCCGAGAAGCGTCCCGTCGTTGCCGACGCCGGTATCGAGGCGGAGCGAGTCTGCGCGGGCGGCAAGATCGCTGCGATCGATGGCGACGCGGCCGCCGCCCCACACGCGATCTTCCCCAATGGCGTGAAGCCGGTCGGCGACGATCACATACGGTTCGGGATTCCGCGCCGCCGAATCGTGCGAGAAATACTCGACCTGGGGACGGCCGGTGGCGAACACTTCGAACGTATCGCGCACGCCGCCCACGCGACGCAGATAGTCGAGCGCCGGCGCTCGAATCGTCGAGCCGCTGGTGAGGCTTCGGGACACGACATTGCCGCGCGCTTCCCAGCGCTCGCCCGCCTTGCGATAGGTGACGCGATCGGCATCGACCGCCACGGTCGAATCGCGATATCGCATGCGCCCGATGAAGTCCACGTCACCGCTGCCGTGCGCGATCACGCTGTCACTCGCCATGGTGATGTTCTGGCCCAGGCACTTCAGCCGAACACCGCCGCCGGCGTAATACGCCTCGCCCGAGTTCACCGAGCGCCCGCTGTCGCCGACGGCCAGAATCTGCACGCGACAACGCTGGTTGTCTCCGATCGGCAGCTGCGCCGTCGCCCGCGTTCCGGCGAGGATGACGACGGCGGCGAGCCACAGTGCGCGCGTCATTGGCCAGGCAACAACAGGCTGTCGCCGGCTACGCCGCGCGGATGACTGACGGCAACATTCTTGAAATCCGGATCGCCCCGAAATCCGTCGCCTTCGATGTGCTCGGAGCCGCGATCGAGAATGAAATGCTTGTCGCTCGTGATGGTATTGGCGCCCTGGTCGAACTTGAGTGTGGACGTGCGCAGCCGGCGGCCGTCCGGTGACGAGAGCAGGACGTTTCCCGCCGCATCCATCGACCCATCCTGCCACCGATACGATGCGCTGTCGGCGGTGAGCGTGGATGCCTCGGCGCCATTCTTGTCGAAGAAGACGGCACGTACGCGACGAAGCACCGTCTGCTGCGTCGCCTCGAAGAAGTAGGCGGTGTCGGCGTCGACGCGCGTGCGGCGGAGTCCGTCAGACGTCAGGTTGTGGGAGAATCCGACGAGCACCTGATCAGCACTGTCCGGCGCCTGCACGATCGCAGTCGGATGGGCGGCAGTGCCGTTGCACGCGGAAGCGAGCAGGCACAGCGCAAGGCCCACACCCACCGCGATCGGTCGAATCAACGAGTTGCCCCGGCCATCTCGCCGGACGGCGCAGGCGCGCGCGACGCCTCCTGGCGGCGTACCGCTGCGGCGATGAATGCATTGAACAGCGGATGCGGGCGCGTGGGCCGGCTTTTGAGCTCCGGATGGAACTGGCAGCCGACGAACCAGGGATGGTCCGGCAGTTCGATAATCTCGACCAGCCCGCCGTCCGGCGACTGGCCCGAGAGCCGCATACCATATTCAGCGAGCACGTCCCGGTAGGCGTTGCTGACTTCCCAGCGATGGCGGTGGCGCTCGCTGATTTCCTGCGTACCATAGGCCTGCGCCGCCTTGGAGCCTGGCCGGAGCCGCGCGGTATATGCGCCGAGACGCATGGTACCGCCGAGGTTCGACAGATCACGCTGGGACTGCATCAGCGAGATTACGGGCGTCGCGCATTCGGGCTCGAATTCCGTGCTGTTCGTGTCCGGCAGCTCGCAGACATGGCGCGCGAACTCGATGATCGCGATCTGCAGGCCGAGACAGATGCCGAAGAACGGAAGCTTGTTCTCGCGCGCCCAGCGCACCGCCTCGATCATTCCGTCCACCCCGCGCTCGCCGAAGCCGCCGGGGATGAGCAGTCCGTCGAACCCCGCAAGCAACTCGCCCGCCGCAGCCTGGCTCGAGAAGCGATCGCTGCCGATCCACTCCACGTGCACCCGCACATCGTTCGCTGCGCCGCCGTGGATCAGCGCCTCGTGGACCGACTTGTAGGCGTCGTGGAGATCGGTGTACTTGCCGACGACCGCGATCCGGACCGCGCCACCCGGACGCAGAATCCGCTCGGTGAGGGTCCGCCATGCGGTGAGATCCGGCTCCTTCGTCTCCAGCCGCAGCCGCTCGCAGACGTGGCGATCGAGTCCCTGCTCGAAAAACCGCAGCGGAATTTCGTAGATCGACTTCACGTCGGGACTCTCGACCACGCACCCGAAATCGACATTGCAGAAGAGCGCGATCTTGCGCTTGATCTCCGCGGAGATAGGCCGTTCGCTCCGGCAGATGAGAATGTCCGGCTGGATTCCGATCTGCATCAGCTCGCGGACGGAGTGCTGCGTGGGCTTTGTCTTCAATTCACCGGCGGCAGCGATGTACGGCACCAGCGTGAGATGGATGACGAGCGCGTTGTCCCGGCCGACTTCCTGCCGGAACTGGCGAATCGCTTCGAGAAAGGGGAGCGACTCGATGTCGCCAACGGTGCCACCGACTTCCGTGATCACGACGTCATGACCGGGCGCCGGGCGTCGAATTGCCGCCTTGATCTCATCGGTGATATGCGGAACGACCTGCACGGTCGAACCGAGGTATTCACCGCGGCGCTCCTTGCCGATGACCGACTGGTAGATGCGTCCCGTCGTGATGTTGTTCTGCTGCGAGAGCGAGCGATCGATGAATCGCTCATAGTGCCCGAGGTCGAGGTCGGTCTCTGCGCCGTCATCGGTGACGAACACTTCGCCATGCTGGAACGGCGACATGGTGCCCGGATCGACGTTGATGTAGGGATCGAATTTCTGCATCGTCACGCTGAGACCGCGCTCGACCAGCAACCGGCCGAGTGATGCGGCCGCGATACCCTTCCCGAGGGAAGAGACGACACCGCCGGTGACGAAAATGTACTTGGTGTTGGAAGGTCCCTGCGTCATGACCGGCCTCTGAAATGCGTGCAATCAGGTCGCGCCCCGGGCCACCGGCGGCTCTCGAACGCGCACATCGAATGTCGTTGAGGGAAGAGGTGCCAGGCCGGCATGGCGGCGACCGCGCAGGGCACTCGCATCACACAAGGTAATGACGAGCGCGCCGACTGTCAAAAGTCGTGCCGCGGGGATTGACAGACGACGAGACTCTGCTAAACGATTGTGTTTTGGTGGGTTACAGAAGGAGGTGGAAGCGGACCTCGAGCAGGATCATCAATCCAGAGCGCGCCGCGAACCGCCGTTCAGCAGCTCCGCCGGTACCCAGTAGCACACCGCGTCCGGCAACTCTGAATGCGGGTGACGAAACGGCGCCAGATCGGCCGCGGTACCGGTAATATCGGTTTCGATGGTGACCCAGCCGGGCGTGAGCTGGGCACCGGGCGTGGGTTCGGCCCAGACTAGGAGGCCGCGCGGCGTCGCCGTCGCCTGCCCGTCATCCGGCGCGAGATCCTCGAAGCCCCGCTCGAGAATCCGGGGCGCGGATTCCGCGTCGGCGTCCCAGTACAATTTCATCCCTGCGCGACGACCGACTTACCCTTCTTCTTGGTGCGCCGCCCGGCGAGCATCTCCTCGTGCTCGGCGCGGAGCCCCCGAAGCATCCACTCGAGGAGTTTGAGCAGCTCACCTACCGGCTCGGCCGTGGCAAACGCAGACAGCGGCCAGACCGCCTTGTCATCCGGCTTCGTCGCACTGAACGAGGTAGCCGGCAGATTCGGCAGGTGCGCCGCGAGCCCCTGCAACGTCGCCTCGCGCGCCGAGTCGGACGCGATCGGCACGCGATTCGAGAGCTGCCGGAACAGCACTGAAACCTGTCCATTGGTCTGAACCGAGAAGACCTTCTGCTCCTGCACGCCGAGCACGATCCAGCCGATCATCGTGTCGAAAGTGGCGGCGCTCGACCAGCGGAGCACCACGTCATTCGCACGCGCCCAACGCACAAGACGATCAGCCAGCGCGACGGAGTCAGGATGCTCGAGCGCAAGTCGTTCGAGGAAGGCCGTGCGGCTGCCGCTCTGTTTTGGGACGCTCATTGGGACGCTCACGGTTGAAGAGTCCGGTCCTGACGCCAACGACGCTGCGGGTTCGGCCGTTCATGGCTGAACCCGATGATGTCGCTCGAAGACGCGGGACGGCGGATCGGCTACCCAGGCAAGATACCACATCGGCGGCCGCCGTGCGGCCGCCGGAGGACGGTCAGTGGCTACTGGCCGCAGTTCGGATGGAGTCGGCCTGGTGCTTCGCCGCGGAGCGGATCGAGTCTGCGCGCTCCGCGTGCGAAGCGCGCATGCGCTCGCCCGCTCCCGCAAGCCGGTTGGCCTCGTCCGTCGCCGCCGTTTCGATGGAATCGGCCAGCGCGTCCGCCTGCTGCTCAACCGAATCCGCCGCGTCTGACGGATCGACGGTGGCTCGCCGCGAGCGGCTCGACGTGTGATTGGTGAAGTCACGGATAGTGCGCTCCGGCAGCAGCAACGGGAAGCTGTCGGAACGGCCGCGCAACAACACTGAGCCGAAGCGCCGCAAGTCCTTGCCAGCCGTATCCGACACGGTGCCGCAGCGGAAGCTGGTGTGCTCGTCGATGTTTTCCAGGCTGTCCGCCAGAAGAATGCAATGACCCAGCCGCTCGCTCGCGATCGAGTCCGGCAGCTGAACCGTCAGCGTCACGCCGGACGGCGTCTTCGAATCGGAGCGATAGATGGTGAGCCTGCGAATGGAGCCAAGGCGGGTGCCGTCGAGGTTGAACGGAACCATCGCCGGGAGAGGAATCGAGATGGGCCCGTTCCCCTGGACGATGTCCTTGACCGATGCCCCACCTCGCCGCACGGCCGACACGGCCACCATGCCCACCAGGAAGACGGCGAGTGCGCCGAAAGCGACCTTGAGCCAGTAGTTCCGCATCGTTTTCCCCGGTGTGGGTCGATTCAAGTCTACGTTCCAATTAGATACGCGAGCAGGCGGCCAGAAGTTTCAACCGCACCCGCAACTCCCCCGCAGCCCAGTTAAAGTTATCCGGCCACCCGCCATTTCGCTTATCGTGCCGCGCGATATTCCATTCCTTCTGGTGAGGCACGCGTGATTCAGGTCGAAGGGCTCACAAAGCTCTACAAGGATTTCCCTGCGGTCCAGGATCTCTCGTTCTCCGTGAGCGGCGGTGAGGTGCTCGGGCTGGTGGGGCCGAACGGCGCGGGCAAGACCACGACGATCCGGAGCATCGCCGGCATCATCCGCCCGACCGCCGGTTCGATCGCCGTCGCCGGGCACGACCTCGCGGCGGACCCGGTCGGCGCCAAGGCGGCGCTCGCCTTTGTTCCGGACGAGCCGCATCTGTTCGACTACCTCACGGTGGCGGAGCATCTCGACTTCGTCGCGCGCCTGTACGGCGTCGCGGATGCGGCGGTCCGCATCCCGCCGTTGCTCGACGAGCTCGAGCTCGCGCCGAAACGTGGCGCGCTACCGGCTGAGCTCTCGCGCGGGATGAAGCAGAAGCTCGCGATCGCCTGCGGGCTGCTGCACGAGCCACGGGCGCTTCTGCTGGACGAGCCGCTCACCGGGCTCGACCCCGTCGGCATCCGACGCATGAAAGCCACGATTACGCGTCGGGCACGCGACGGTGCTGCGGTCATCCTGAGCTCGCACCTGCTGCACCTCGTGGAAGAGCTGTGCACGCGCGTGCTCGTGATGCAGCGAGGCCGAATGGTGGCCCTCGGCACGATCCCGGAAATCATCGCGGGGCGCCCGGAGCTCGCCGGGCTGGCGCTGGAGGAAGTGTTTCTCGCGCTGGTGGGTGATCCGGAATGACGTTGGCGGGCCGACGGCATGGCACGACTTCCGCTTTCACCTTCCTCGCCATTCGCGGTGCGAGCAATGCTTTCCGGCGAAAGCTCGCTCAGCTCAAAAATCCGCGTTACGCGCTCGCGCTGATCTTCGGCGCGCTCTACATGTGGAGCGTGCTGGGGCGCCGAGACCGCGCGGTCGGTGCGCCGCCGGGGCCGCTCGCGACCCATGTCGAATTGCTCGCCGCGATCGGGCTCGGGCTGCTCGTGCTCTGGCTCTGGGCATTCGGCCGCGACCGGCGCGCGCTCGCTTTCTCGCCGGCGGAGGTCGCATTCCTGTTCACCGCGCCAGTGCCGCGGCGAACACTGATCCAGTACAAGCTCATCCGCGCGCAGGCGGTGATCCTGCTGAACACGCTGCTCTGGAGTGTTCTGCTATCGCCAGCGCGCTTCGGTGCGCACGCGTGGATGCGCGGCATTTCGGTTTGGCTCCTGCTGTCGACGCTGCATCTCCACCGGCTCGGCGCGTCGTTCGTGCGCACCAGCGTCGTGGAGCATCGTGGCGCGGGGCTGCGGCACCGCCTGGTTTCGGTCGCGGTGCTGGCCATCATCGCCGGCACGCTGATCACGATGGCCGTCACCAGCCTCCC
>JBDTQV010000077.1:0-8365 GCA_039932015.1 Gemmatimonadota bacterium
GATCTGTGCCTGCGTCTCCAGTGGCGGCCCGGCCGGCGTGTTGCCCGCCTCGGCTGCCGCGGCGGAAGGTGCAGCAGTGAACCGGCCGCGATCGGCGCGCGACGGCGCATTGCTGGCAACCGTTCCCGGAGCGGATGCGGCGTCGGACGGCGGATCGGGGAATCGCAATGCGTTCGCCTTCGCCGCAGCGGTTGTCGGCGCAGCGGTCGCCGGCGCAGATTGCGCCTTGGCCTCGACAGGCCGCTCCGTCGCGGGGATGTCGCGCTGGGCCAGCGAACGGGGCGCGGGTGTGGCAGGCGGCGCCGCCGCGCGTGCTGCGTCGGACGCAGTGTTGCCAGATGCGTCCGTCTGGCGCGTGCGAGCCGTGGCCAGTGCCGGCGTGGCGCTGTCGGTGAGTGCCGCCGCTGTGCCTGATGAATCCGGCGGCGCCGATCCAAGCGTGACGAATCCGCCGCGCGGTGCCGGCATAGCACCATCACGCGGGAAGAGTGCGTACCCCGCACCGAGCGCCAGGATCACTCCTGCCGCCATGGCGAGTGGCGTCCAGTTGCGGCGGCGAGGCGGCGGCCGCGTCACTTCCTCGTTGGTGGGAATCAGGACCACCGGCACCCCGGTCGCATCAGGCCGGAAGTCCGGGCGGATGAGCGGTGCCGGTGCGCCCGGGTCGTTCGCAACGACCGGCTGAACCGGCACCGAATCATCCAGCGATGCGATCACCCGATCGGCTTCCGCCAGCATCTCGCGCGCGTCGTCGTACAGCCGACGGCACTCGGCGCACTCCTGGATGTGCGCGCGGACGCCGGCCTCCTGCGCCGGGTCGAGCTCGCCATCCAGCAGTTCGTGAACCAGTCCCTCATCAAGATGCAGCATCAGCGTTCCTTCCTTCCGCGCGATACGCTTCCACCAGTCGCCGGCGGGCGCGCGCGAGCGTCGTGCCGATCGCGCCCTTCGCAAGCCCAAGTGCGGCCGCGATCTCATCGTAATTGAATCCCTCGGCCTTGAGCAGCAACGCCTCGCGATCTCGATCGGCAAGCGTCGCGAGCGCCGAGCGAACGGCATCGCGGCGTTGCGCCATTTCGAACTCGTGATCGGGACCCGGCGCGGATTCCGGCCCCTCGGCGCGCAGCAGTTGCAATCGGCGTCCCTGCCGCACGGCCCGGCGTCCATCCTCACGCACGAGGTTGAGCGCGACCGCGAACAGCCATGGACGAGGATTGTCCGGCGGCGCCGCGACCGCGCGGGCGAAGGTCTCCTGTGCGAGATCCTCCGCCCGGTCGTGGTCGCCCGTCCGGCGATAGAGCATCCGGACGAGCGACGCATGATACATCTCGAAGAGCGCACCGACGTCGGTCATGTACCTCTGTAGCTCGAGACCAGCGCGGCAAGCTCGGACCCGCGCCATTCGGACGTTCCGCCCGGCCCCACCGAGATGCTCACCCGCCTGCCGGCGACGATCACCCGATCACCGACCGCGAGGCACCGGGCGATCTCGGGCAATGCGCGCACCAGTGCAAAGTATGCCGGACTGAATGGTGTCACGGTCGTCACGTGGAGGCTATCCCGGTGAGCCACATCCGTCCAGACGTCGTTCCGCCGTACGAACATTCGGCCGCCAGCGCGCCGGACGTCCGGCCCCGCTGTCTCGTAATCCGCCGCAGCGCTTTTCTCGGCCGACGCCATGTTGGTCGCGGCACTCAGCTGCGCACTGCGGCTGGCCGCGGCGAATGCCGCGCGCCCGTTTTGCGCGGCCGGTGCCGGCGCGCGCATCACGCGGTCGTCGCGCAGCCCGCCATTCCCGTCCGCCAGTGCACCCGGCTCCTGCACGAGGTACGAGGTGTAATCCGTAAGAATTCCGTAGCGCAGCCCGAGCTCGCGGACCTGCTCGATCAGGCCGGCGTTTGCACCCTCGAGACGGATCTGGCGGGTCAGATCGCCCACGCGGCGAGAGGCCCAGAGCCGCGGAACGAAGTCATTTCCGGAGCTCGTCTCCGGGAACCGGACGTTCGCCGTGAATCGCTCGCGCCGGCCGTTGCGTTCGCCCTCGATGACCAGCGCGCCGTTGCCCGCGCCGTGGTAGCGCCCCAGGACCACGAGCTCTTCGCCATAGAACAGATCCGGCAGCCGGCCGGGCGACGGCTCACCCAGACGCACGGGCGCGCTGACCACGCGCAAATCCACCAGGGCGGGGAAGCGGAGCTTGGTGAGGAGCGAGCTCATCGCCACCTCGACGCTGCCCTCCGGCGCGATATACGTCGCGTTGCCGCGGCCTTCAACCGCGAGCCGGTCGAGCAGATACGTATTGATGTCGTGCCCGATGCCAACCGTGAACACCCGGAGATTGCCGAGTCGCGCAGCGGTACGATCGGCGAGCCGGTCTGGCGCCTGCTCGCCGACCGATGGAAGCCCGTCGGTCATGAATACGACGATACCGAGGTGTCCCTCGGCCGGCGGCGCGGCCAGCGCGGCGTCGAGCGCGCCTTCGATGTTGGTGCCGCCGTCCGCGTTGAGTGCGCCGACGAAGGCGCGAGCGGCGGCGATGTTCTCGCGCGTTGCGGCAACCGGCTCCGCGCGGAACGGGCGGACGGCTGACGAGAAAGCGATCAGACGGAAACGGTCGGTCGGCGCCAGAGTACCGAGCGCCTGGAGGAGCGCGGCCCGTGCCTGCTCGATTTTGGCGCCGGACATCGAGCCCGAGACATCTACGACGAGCGTGAGATCGCGTGGCAATGCGGTGGCCGAGGACGCTGCCGGCGGCGAGAGCAGCAGCATGTAGTAGCCGTCCTCACCGCCTGGCGCATGCGCGACGACCGTCGTGCCGACGAGTCCCTGACGGAGCGGAAGGAACAGCTCCACGTCGCCGCCGGCCGTCGCATCGACCGTCACGTCGGTGTGATCCCCACTGCGCCGCGTGGTGAGCGGGTGGGTCGGCGAGTAGGGCGTGCCGAAGGCAGCCGTACCCGGCAGCGACACGACGACGGATGCAGGATCGGCGGTCGCGCCGCGATCACCCATCGAATAGCGCAGCCGCAATGCGTCGCCGGAGCGTTCGAGCAGCTGGGTGTACCGAAGCAGCACCTTGCGCGTCTCGCCGGATTCGATGGGAAAGACCTGGGCGCGCACCAGACCATGGCCGGCCAGCGTGAGCAGGGCCGGGTCCTTCCGCCGTCGCACGATTTCCTCGTAGATGCCGCGCGCCTGGTCTGCGGTCATCACCTCGCCGCGCATTTCGCGGTCGCCATTCCAGAGGGAAAAGTTTTGAAACACCGCTTCGCCCGGGAGCGGATAGAGATAGCTCCCTTCGGCGACGGAACCGCCGGTATTGCGAAATCGCTCTTCCACTTCAATGTGCGCGACGCGATCCTCGAGCGAAATTTTCACGCTAGAGGAGACGCGCATGACCGGTCCGCCCGCTCGCACCGGCGAGCGCTCGATGTCTATCCATCCCTGGGCGTCCAGACGTGTCGCAAGGGCGAGCAGTGCGAGTGCGGGTGCGGCGAGCGCGATCGACAGGCGAGGCATGCATTTCCTCCCGTTTGGAGACGGGCAGGAGATGCGGGTATGTGGGGAACTTGCACAGGCGGGCCGGGCGGCCCGCCCGGCGGGGTCAGGCGGGCGCGATCTCGCGCATCATCACACGGCAGCGGACCGGCTTACCACGGCGATTGGTCGCATCGACGTCCGCGCAGTCCCCACAACTCCTCCGCCTGCCCGTTCCACGCGAGCGGCCGAAGCTCCTGGTCCACCACGGCGACGCCCCCCTCGACGCTCGCGAGCACCGATTGGAGGAAGGCGTTGGCGGAGTTGAGCTCGTCGGATGATGCGCGAGCAATGGCCCGGCACGCATGAGCATGCAAGGCAGCACGCTCACCGCATTTGGTGAGAAATGCAGCACAACGAATACCGCAGCGGGCAGGTCTCCCGGCAGGCTTTCAGCGAATCGCGTCGACGCCACCCGCGGAGCCGCCGATGACGATGATATCATGATTTGGGATGGTGGTCCTTTCCCTCTTCCGCCAACGTACTACTTTGCTGAATCTATGCAAAGACTGGCATGGGCGTCACGTGATCGATAGAGAATCCGAGTCCCTCCCCGTATCCGACGCGATCCTGCGATTTGTCGCAGACGCGGGTCGGGAGCTTCTGGCGCCGCTCGCCCACCGGGCTGCGATCAGGGCGGCGGTACGTGTCCCGGTGCCACAGCTCGCCGACATGGCAGCGCTGTTTCTGGCGGATCAGGACGACGGCGCCGTCACCGTAGAAGTGGCTCACCGGGACTCCTCGCTCGACCCCGCCACCCGGGAGCTGCTCCTGCGGCACCTCGGTGAGCTCGTCTCGGTCGCCGCCGCCGTCGCTCGCACCACCCATGCGCGCCGCCCCCAATGGATTCCGCAGATCGATGCCCGGGTGCTCGGCCGCTTCGCCGCCTCGACCGCCACGCTGCTGGGGCTTCGCGACGAGCTCGACCTCGAATCGCTGCTCGCATTTCCGCTGCACCAGAGCGGACGCCTCATCGGGGTACTGGCACTCGGGCGGGTGACCGGCACGCCGCCGTTTGGCGCGGCGGAGCTTGCGGCCGGCAGCGTGGTTGCCCAGCGGGCGGCGCTCGCCATCGAGAATGGCCGGCTCCGCAATATTGCGAACGACGAGGCGCTCCGTACTGAACGAGTCGAGCACACGCTCCAACGCTGGGCCCACGTGTTCGAGCACGCCGAATGGGGCGCCGCCATTCTCGATGCCGGCGGCCGCGTCGAAGCGGCCAACCCGGCGCTCGTCCGCATGCACGGTGCTGCATCGGCCGACGAGATGGAGGGGCAGCCGTTCGCCGATCTCGAGCTCGGCAGCGACGTCGATCCGGTTCTGCTGCGCGACGGCACCCGCCATAGTTACCAATCCACACACGTTCGCCGCGACGGCACCACCTTTCCCGCACTCGTGAGCCTCACCAACATTCCGGCTGAGGGTGACAGGCCGGCCTATCAGGTGGCCAGCGTGCAGGACATGAGCGACATGCGGCGCACCGAGGAGCGGCTGCATCGTGCGCAGCGGATGGAGGCAGTGGGCCGGCTGGCCGGCGGTGTCGCCCACGAAGTCAACAACATGATGACGGTGATCCTCGGTTTCAGCGATTTCGTGTACGGCTCGGTTCCGCCGGAGACGCGCAGCGACGTGGACGAGATCCGTCGCGCCGCGATTCGTGCGGCCGGGATCACCCAGCAGCTCCTCGCCTTCGGGCGCCAGCAGCTGCTGCAGCCCACCGTGCTCGAGCTCGATGCCGTGGTGAGCGAGATGGCCGACCTGCTGCGCCCGCTGCTTCCGACCAACGTGGTCGTCGAAACCGTGGTCGACGGGCGCGGCCGGGTTCGCGCGGACCGCGCGCAACTCGAGCAGGTGCTCATCAATCTCGCGTTCAACGCGCGTGACGCGATGCCGCGCGGCGGTCGCCTGACGATCGGCACGTCCTTCAGGCTGCTCGATGAGGCGTTTGCATCGGAGCGGGTCGGCGTGCCCATGCCAGCCGGCCGCTATGCGCTGCTCACCGTGCGCGACAGCGGCCTGGGCATGGACGCGGAGACCCAGGCGCGCATTTTCGAGCCATTCTTCACGACCAAGGGGGTGGGGCAGGGAACCGGCCTCGGCCTCGCGACCGTGTACGGCATCGTGAAGCAGAGCGGTGGCTTCGTCTGGGTGGACAGCACCGAGGGCGAGGGTACGACGTTCACCGTCTGCCTCCCTGCGGTCGACGTTCAGGCCGAGGTCCGGACGCTCGACGCACCAGGAGAGGTGGAACGCGGCCGGGAGACGATTCTGATCGTCGAGGACGAAGCCACGGTGCGTGCGCTCACCCAGCGGACGCTCCGCGAAGCGGGTTACGCGGTGCTCGAAGCGCGCAACGGGCGGGAAGCGCTCGCGGTTGTGCAGGACAGCGGGCGCCGAATCGACGCGGTGGTGACTGACGTCGTCATGCCGGACATGGGCGGGAGCGACCTGCGGAAGGAACTCCGCCGAGTGCGGCCGGACCTGCGCGTGCTGAGCATGTCCGGGTATCCGAGCGAGGAAGTGCAGCAGAATGGCTTGCTCGGGCCGAATGATCCTTTCCTTCAAAAACCTTTTACTCCTCAAGCCCTGAGCCGCGCATTGCGCGCCCTCCTCGAGGCGGTTCCCACCGCCGGGTAGCTACGTGAGCCGACGGAGGATCGCACCCACCTCCGCGCCGCTTCCAGCCATACCGGATTGCCAGCGGGCGTGGTGGCCCGGTTCGGGCACCGCTATTTTCCGGATAGCGCCATGGCGGGCTGGACCCGCCTTTTCCGCACCGCCACCGGCATGGAGGCCTTCATGGCTACCAGCGTACTCCCCACGGCCGACGCCGCGACCGATACCTTTCCCATCAACGGCACCGACTACATCGAATTCTGGGTCGGCAATGCCAAGCAGGCCGCGCAGTTCTACCGGTCTGCCTTCGGCTTTCAGCTGCTCGCCTACCGCGGTCCCGAGACGGGCGTTCGCGATCGTGCGACCTATCTGCTGGTGCAGAACAAGGTCCGCCTCCTGCTCACGTCTGCCGTCGGCCCCGACAATCCGATCGCCGATCATGTCGATCTCCACGGAGACGGCGTCCGCGACATCGCCCTCTGGGTGGATGATGCGCGGCAGGCATTCGCCGATGCGGTCGAGCGCGGTGCGACACCGGTGCACGAGCCGCAGGTGCTGCGCGACGACCACGGTGAGGTTATCATCGCCGCCATCAGGACGTATGGCGACACGATCCACTCGCTCGTCCAGCGAAGCGGCTACAGCGGGCCCTTCATGCCGGGGTTTCAGCCGGCCACCTCGCGCTACAATCCGGCGCCGGTCGGGTTGCAGTACGTCGACCACTGCGTCGGTAACGTCGAGCTGGGCAAAATGAACGTCTGGGTCAAGTTCTACGAGGACGTGATGGGTTTTCGGAACCTGATCTCGTTTGACGACAAGGATATTTCCACGGAGTACACGTCACTCATGTCGAAGGTGGTGGCGAGCGGAAACGACCGGATCAAGTTCCCCATCAACGAGCCGGCCGCCGGCAAGAAGAAGTCGCAGATCGATGAGTATCTCGAGTTCTATCGCGGACCCGGCGTGCAGCATCTCGCCATCGCCACCAACAACATCATCGAGACGGTGACCGCGCTCCGCGACCGCGGCGTCGAGTTCCTGCGCGTCCCCGCGACATATTACGAAACGGTGCTCGACCGTGTCGGCAAGATCGATGAGGATCTCGCACCGCTCCAGGAGCTCGGCATCCTGATCGACCGGGACGACGAAGGCTACCTGCTGCAGATCTTCAGCAAGCCGGTGCAGGACCGTCCCACTGTCTTCTACGAAATTATTCAGCGGAAGGGCGCGCGCAGCTTCGGCAAGGGCAACTTCAAGGCGCTCTTCGAAGCGATCGAGCGGGAACAGGCACTGCGCGGGAATCTGTAATGGGCCGGGTCCGGAGCCTGTAGCAACACCTGTTTGTGGCGCTCTGCGCGCTCTGCTTCGCTGCGGTGAAAACAAGTGAAAGGTTTCCAATGCCGATCTACAACGTGATGGGCGAGATCCCCCGGAAGCGCCACATCGCCTTCCGCAAGCCGAATGGCGGGATTTACGCCGAGGAGCTCATGGGGCACGAGGGGTTCACCGGCACCTCGTCGCTGCTGTACCACGTCTATCCGCCGACGACCGTGAAATCCGTGCGGCGCGTCAAGGAGCTCAAGTTCGAGGCCGATGACGACCAGACACTCCGGCACCGTCACTTTCTGACGTCCAAGGCGCGAGCCGGCGGCAGTCCGACCCTCGACCGGACACCGCTGCTGTTCAATCAGGACATCGCGATGCTCTACGTCGCGCCGGACGAGAACGATGCGCACTTCTACCGGAATGCGCAGGCGGACGAGCTGGTCTATGTCGCGAAAGGCCGCGGCGTGCTGGAGACCGTCTTCGGCGATCTGCCGTACGGCGAAGGCGACTATCTCGTCATTCACCGCGGCATTCTGCATCGCTACAAGATGGACCTTGCCGGGGAACAGACGAAGCTGCTGGTGATGGAGAGCCGGGGGCATGTCCGCTGGCCCAAGCGGTACCGGAACGAGTTCGGGCAGCTGATCGAGGGCGCGCCGTACAGCGAGCGGGACATCCGCCGTCCCACGCAACTCCGTACTCACGATGAGCTCGGGGACTTCCCGATTCTCGTCAAGCAATACGACGGGCTCAACGAGATTACGCTCGATCATCATCCGCTCGACGTCGTCGGCTGGGACGGATATTTCTATCCCTGGGCCTTCAACATCATGGACTTCGAGCCGATTGTCGGCCGGGTCCATCAGCCGCCGCCGGTACACCAGAC
>JBDTQV010000078.1:0-8300 GCA_039932015.1 Gemmatimonadota bacterium
TCTCGCTGCCAGCCGTCGTGACGACGGTTTTGCCTTCCTTCGGAAACCGCTTTCGCGAGCTCACGTAAAACTCGTGCTCGTACTTGAGGCAGCAGAGCAGGCGGCCGCAGCCACCCGAAATCTGCGACGGATTGAGCGAGAGATGCTGGTCCTTGGCGAGTCCGAGATTGACCGGCGAGAGCTCCTTGAGCCAGGTCGAGCAGCAGTACTCGCGGCCGCAGCGTCCGACACCGGTGAGCCGCGCCGCTTCGTCGCGCACGCCGATCTGGCGCAGCTCGATCCGGGTGCGCAGGCGCGACGCGAGATCGCGCACGAGCGTGCGGAAATCGACCCGCTTCTCCGCCGTGAAGTAGATCGTGAGCTTGCTCTTGTCCCACTGCCACTCGGTGTCGCTCACCTTCATCAGCAGCTCGTGGGCGCGTACCCGCTGCATCACCTCCCGCCGGACATCTTCTTCGGATGTGCGCGCCGCAGCATGGGCCGCGAGGTCCTCCGGCGTGGCGCGGCGGACGACGGCGCGCATCGGCTCCGGCGCCGCCGATTCTCCGACGGCACACCCGCTGCACGCCGAAGCACATTTTGTCGTGGCGGTGTCGCCGACGGCGCTCACCTGGCCCAGATCGCGGCCGCGCTCCACCTCGACCACGACGCTCTCGGTCGCGCGGAGTGGCTCGTCGACATGCTCCCAGAGGAAATAGGCTTTGCGGGTGCCCTTGAATCGGACCTCGACCGTCTGCGTCATCAGGTCACGCCTCGGTGTACGAGCCCATCGCGGCGAACTTCTCGGCGCGGCGCCGCACCAGCTTGTCCGGACGAATCTTTCGCAACTCGGTGACGTGCCGGATGAGCGCGTCGCGCAGCGCTTCGCCGGCGCCGTCCGGGTCGACGTGCGCGCCTCCGCCCGGTTCGGGCACGACTTCGTCGATCACCTTGAGTGCGAGCAGATCTTCCGCCGTGATCTTGAGAGCCTCAGCGGCGCGCTCGCGCTGGCTTGCATCCTTCCACAGAATCGCCGCGCAACCCTCCGGCGTAATGACCGAATACACCGAGTTCTCGAACATGAGCACGCGATCGGCGACACCGAGCGCGAGCGCACCACCCGAGCCGCCTTCGCCGATCACCACGGCGACGCACGGCGTCGGCAGCGCGGACATCTCGAGAATGTTGCGCGCGAGCGCCTCACTCTGGCCGCGCTCCTCCGCGCCAAGCCCGGGATAGGCGCCGGGAGTGTCGATCAGCGTGATCACCGGCGCGCCGAAGCGTGCCGCGAGTTTCATCATCCGCAGCGCCTTCCGGTAGCCCTCGGGATGTGCCATGCCGAAATTGCGCTTCAAATTCTCCTTCGTGTCGCGACCCTTCTGATGTCCGATCACCATCACCGACACGCCGGCGAGTCGGGCCCAGCCGCCGACGATGGCCGGGTCGTCCATGTAGAGGCGATCGCCGTGCAGCTCGATGAAGTCGGTGAAGATCGTGCTGAGGTAGTCGAGCGTATACGGTCGTCGCGGATGGCGCGCGACGAGCACGCGCTGCATCGGCGTGAGATGACGATAAATTTCGGTGCGCCGCGATTCCAGCTTGGCCTTGAGCCCCTGCAGTTCACCGTCGACGTCGATATTCCGGTCCCGCCCCACACGCTCGAGCTCTTCGATTTGTCGTTCGAGCTCCGCGAGCGGCTTCTCGAAGTCGAGCGCGTAAACGGACGCCATGTTCAGCCCGCTTTCACGTAGTGGACGGAGTCGGAACCGAGAAGATTGCGGAGCGCGAGCACGAGGTCCTCCTCGGCCGCCACGCGCAGGCGACGAGACCGGAGGCGTACCGCCTCGCCATTTCCGTCGCTCCACTCAATATAGACCGGGGTCGGGCCGGGATGCGCGGTGCAGAGCGCGGCGGCGGCTTTCACCGCATCTGCCGCTGGCGCACTCGGCGATTTCCACCTCAGACTCAGGCCGAGCGCGCCCGAACTCTTGAGGTCTTCGAGCGGGCGGGCACTCTCGATGATGAACGGCGCACGATCCTCGCCGCGGTCACGATCACTGTAACCGCCGGTGAGCAGCAGGGCGGAATCAGGGAGGATCACCTGATTGAGCCGCGCCCACGCATCCGGGAAGACGATCGCCTCGGCGGTGCCGTGAAAGTCCTCGAGCACGAGCCGCGCGTACTCCTTGCCGGTTTTTTTGGATACCTGCCGCTTCACGCCAGTCACCACGACGGCGACGTTCACCTGGTGCTCGCTCCACTCGGCGAGCGTGGCCGTGGTGCGCGTGCCGAACAGCTCGACTTCATGGCGGAACCGCTCGAGCGGGTGGCCGGAGATGAAGAAGCCAAGCACCTCCTTCTCGCGAGCGAGCCGCTCGGCCTCCACCCACGCCGGCACATCCGGCAGGCTGGAACCGGACGAGCGCTGCGGCGCCGCCTCGCCGAAGAGCGATGCCTGGCCGGCTTCGCGGTCCTGCTGCTTCAGCGCGGCTTCTGCAAGCGCCGACTCGAGCGCCTCGATGAGCTGCTTCCGGTGGCCGCCGAGTGAGTCGCAGGCTCCTGCCGCGATGAGCGACTCGACCACGCGCTTGTTGCAGAGCCGGAGATCGATGCGCTCCACCAGCTCGGTCAACGTCGAGTACGGCGAGCCGGCGCGACCCGCAATGATCGATTCGATCGCGGAAAACCCGACGTTCCTGACGGCGCCGAGGCCGAAGCGGATGCGCTGGTCTCCCACAGCGGTGAACTTGAAGCCTGACTCGTTGACATCCGGCGGCAACACTTCGAGTCCGAGCTCGCGTGCCTCATTGATGTACTGCACGACCTTGTCGGTGCTGCCGATTTCCGAGGACAGCAGCGCGGCCATGAACTCGGCCGGATAGTGCGCCTTGAGCCATGCCGTCTGATAGCTGAGCACCGAGTATGCGACCGAATGCGACTTGTTGAAACCGTACCGGCCGAACGTCTCGATCTGCGCCGCCAGATCATCGAGCAATTTCTTCGGATGTCCCTGCGCCGCCCCCCGCTCAACGAACTTGCCAAGTTCCTTCCGGATGAGCTCCGCGTCCTTCTTGCCGACCGCTTTCCGGAGCACGTCGGCTTCGGCCAGCGAGAAGCCGGCGATCACGTTCGCAATACGCATCACCTGCTCCTGATAGGTGATGACGCCGTACGTTGGCTCGAGGATTTCGCGAAGCGACGGGTGCGGGTAGGAAACCTTTTCCTGTCCGAGCTTTCGCTTGATGAACACGGTGTGCATGCCGGCATCGAGCGGCCCGGGGCGGAGCAGCGCGTTCGACGCGACGAGATCGTCGAACCGGTCGCACTTCATGGCGCGGAGCGTCTCGGTCGCGAGCGCCGACTCGAACTGGAAAACGCCGCCGGTGCGCCCGCGGCGCAAAAGGGCGTAGACTTCGGGATCGTCGAACGGCAGCGTGTCCATGTCTGGCCGCACGCCGTGGCGTTCGGCAATCATGTTCACGGCATCGTGAATGACCGTGAGCGTCTTGAGGCCCAGCATGTCCATCTTGAGCATGCCGACCTTTTCCAGCGGCCCCATCTCGTACTGCGTGATGATGGAGCTTTCTCCGTCGGCCGACGCGCCCGCGCCCTTTGTCGGGGCCGTGCAGACGGGCACGTAATCGGCGAGCGGACCCGGCGCGATCACCACGCCGGCGGCGTGCACCGACATGTGGCGTGAGATGCCTTCGATTCTGCTGCTCAGGTGTGCGAGGCGCTGGTAAATCGGATTGGACTTCACCAGGTCGCGCAGCTCGTCGACCTTCTGAATCGCTTCGGGGATCGTGAGACTGTACGCCGGTCCCGACGGAATGAGCTTGGTGAGCTTGTCCGCTTCGCCCGGCGGGATGCGGAGTACGCGGGCGACGTCCTTCACGGCCGCGCGCGCCTTCATGGTGCCGAAGGTCACGATCTGTCCGACACTCGCGCGGCCGTACCGCTCGCGCACGTACTCGATCACTTCGCCGCGCCGCTCGAAGCAGAAGTCCACGTCGATGTCCGGCATCGACACGCGCTCGGGGTTCAGGAAGCGCTCGAACAGCAGATCGAACCGGAGCGGGCAGACGTTGGTGATCCCGAGGGCGTACGCGACGATCGAGCCGGCGGCGGACCCGCGGCCGGGCCCAACCGGAATTCCACGCTCGCGCGCGGCCGCGATGAAGTCCTGCACGATCAGGAAATAGCCGGCGTATCCCGCCGTATTGATCACGCCCAGCTCGAAGTCGAGCCGCTCCTGCACCGCGGCGGGAAGTGGCGAGCCGTACCGCGTGACCGCGCCCTTGGTGGCCAGGTGGAGCAGCAGTGCTTCGTCGGTGGCGAACTCGGCGGGCTTCGGAAAACTCGGCAGGAAATAGCGCTTTTCGAAATCGAACTCGCACCGGTTGGCGACGAGCTGTGTGTTCTCGATCGTCTCGAGCGCGCCGGGAAAGAGCGTGCGCATTTCCTTCTCGCTCTTCACGTACGACTCGGAACCGGTAAAGCGAAATCGCTTGGGGTCGTCGAGGTCGCTCCCCGTACCGATGGCAAGGAGCACGTCGTGCGACTCGGCGTCTTCCTTCTTCAGGTAGTGCGCATCGTTGGTCGCGACGACGCCGAGGCCGAGCTCCTGGCCAAGCTGAAGCATGCCCTGGGTGACGAGCTGTTCTTCGGCGATGCCGTGGCTTTGAATCTCCAGCCAGAAGTTCTCGTGCCCGAACGTCTGTGCGAACCATTCAGCGCTGCGGCGCGCCTCCTCGTATTTGCCCTGGCGGAGGTGGAGTGCGACTTCCCCGGACAGGCACGCCGCCAGGCAGACGATTCCTTCGCTGTGTTGGGCGAGGACTTCCTTGTCGATGCGGGGGCGGCGGTAAAAGCCCTCTGTATAACCGATCGACGTCAGCTTGATGAGGTTGTGGTAGCCCTGCCGGTTGCGGGCGAGCAGCACGAGATGGCTGTAGATGCCGGGCGCGCCGGGCTGTTTCTCGCGCGCCTGGCGCGGTCCGAAGGCGAGATACGCTTCAAACCCGAGGATCGGCCGGATCTTCTGGGCCTTGGCAGCCTCGTAGAACGACCAGGCCGCATGCATGTTGCCATGATCGGTGACGGCGAGGCTATCCATGCCGAGCTTCTTGACGTGCCCAACGAGCTCCTCGACGCGGTTGGCACCGTCGAGCAGCGAATACTCACTGTGGGTATGGAGATGTACGAAGGCCATTCCTACCGACTGCGCTGCTCGAGCTCCTCCCAGACGGCGTCCAGCGGGACACCGCGAGCCTGCAGCAGCACCAGAAGATGAAAGAGGAGATCGGCCGCCTCGGACGCGAGACGTCCATCGTCCTCCGTATTCGCCGCTATGACGACCTCGACCGCTTCCTCGCCCACTTTTTGCGAGACCTTGCCGATTCCGCGCGCGAGCAGGCCGGCAGTGTAGGACCCCTCAGGGCGGTCGGCGGCCCGCGCGGCGATCGTGCCGGCGAGTCGCGTCAGCAAATGGGCGCCCGGGTCCGGCAGCGCGACGGGCACGGGGCCGCCCACCACGGTGCTGAAACAGGTTGCGGTTCCCGTGTGGCATGCCGGCCCGGTCTGGCGAACCCGGTAGAGCACCGCGTCGCTGTCGCAATCGAGGCGCAGATCGGTGACTTGCTGGACGTGCCCGGACGTCTCCCCCTTCCGCCACAGCGTGTTGCGGGACCGGCTGTGGTAATGCGCCAGACCGGTAGTTGCCGTCTGTTCGAGGGCCTCGCGGTCGGCCCAGGCGAGCATCAGGACCTCGCCGGAACGGGTTTCCTGCGCGACCACGGGGACCAATCCGTCGCGGTCGAACCGGACGCTCGCGATCCACTCTGAGTGAGACACCGAGAGAAGCTACCGGCGCCGGCCCTGATTGTCAAAGCCGTTGTGGTATCATATCTTAAATGCTTCCAACCGCCGTCTTTTCGCTGGAGCCCAGCCGCAATGAACGAACGCCGTCTGCCCGTCGTGCTCGCCCTCCTCGCGCTCGCCGCGTGCACCGATTCGGTCGGGCCCGGCCCTCAGCCACAGGTGAGCTGCACCTCGGTGTCGGCCACGGTGCTGGCGCCGGGAGAGTCGGCCGTCATCGACCCGGTAGCGGTGAAGGGATGCATCCGCCTTCCGGCAGCCGGTGCCGCAGGGGCGGAGCATCTGTACGTGGCGTTGTCGGCCGCGGTGCGCGAGGCGGACATCGGCGTGAGCACTACGTACACGCTTGCGGCGAGCGAGAACAGCGCGGTCATGGCGGATGTCGGCGCCACGGCCGCGCCGCTCCGGCTGCCATCCGCCGGGATCGGAGAACTGCAGGCGGTCTCCGGTGCCGCCGCCTTCCACGACATGCTGCGGGCGCGGGAGCGGGAGCTGTCTGCATCGCCCGCCGCTGCGTTCTTCTCGCCCAATCGCGCCGCCATCGCCACGGTGCCGCCAACCGTTGGGGCCATGCGTGACTTTCAGGTCTGTCAGACGACCAGCTGCACCAATTTTGTCACCGTGCGTGCGACGGCCCAGCGCGTGGGGCCCAAGGGCGCGATCTACGTCGACAACACCGTCCCGGCCAACGGCTACACCGCGGCCGACATCGATTCGGTCGGCACGCTGTTCGATGCGTACCTCTACCCGATCGATACGACGGCCTTCGGGCGCGAGTCCGACCTCGACAACAACGGCGTCGTCGTCGTGCTGCTCACCCCCGCGGTCAATCGGCTTACTCCGTCGTGCAACCAGGCGGGCAGCGTCATCCTCGGCTACTTTTTCGGCAGCGACCTTCTCCCGAGCCAGCGCGGCTCGAACGCCGGCGAGATTTTCTACGGGCTCGTGCCCGATCCGACGAACTCGAGCTGCACGATCTCGCGTACCTATGCGAAGTCGCTGATTGCCCCGACGTTCATTCACGAATTTCAGCACATGATCAGCTTCAATCAGCATGTGCTGCTGCGCGGCGGATTGAGCGAAGACACATGGCTCAACGAGGGGCTCTCGCATCTGGCCGAAGAGCTTGGCGCCCGGCAGATTCCCGACGCGCTCTGCATCGATCACGACTGCATGGCCCAGTTCGCGAACGGCGATCTGCAAAACGGGTACAAGTATCTGGTGAACCCCGAAGCGACCGCGCTGGTCGAAGACAGCCGCTCCACGGGCTCACTCGCAGAGCGCGGCGCCAACTGGCTGTTCGTGCGGTGGCTGGCCGATCAGTTCGGCACCATTCCACTCAGCACCAACTTCACTCGCGCGATCGTCGCGACGAACAATCTCGGTGCCGCGAACGTGGCCGCCGTCACGGGACAGCCGTTTCCGACGCTGGTCACCCAGTGGCAGCTCGCCAACTATCTCGACAACCTGCCGGGGTTCACGCCCGCATCGCCTCGTCTGCAGTATCTCAGCTGGGACTTCCGAGCGACGTATCTTGCCCTGATGCAGCAGCGGCCCTCGACGTTTGGGCGGCCCTATCCGCTGGTACCGGACAGCACGCGGACCGGCACTTACCGCCGGAACGGCGTACTCCGGGATGGATCCGGCCGCCATCTGCGGCTGATTCAGGCGGCAGGTGCGCCGGCGATCAACATTCAGTTGTCCGACAGCCTCGGCACGTCACTCACCAATGCCGCCGTCCCGCGCATCGGGCTGGTTCGGATACGCTGACGGCGCGTGCGTCGTCGTCGAAAGGCCACCGTGATATTTCTCGTGGTCGTCGCCGCACTGATGGCCGGGTACGGAACGGCCTACGTCGCGAGCGACGACGTCCGCTATCTCACGCGCGCCGGTTTCGAGGAGACGCAGATACTCCGCGCGCGGCGCCCGATCGCCGACCTCGTCGCGGACAGTGCCACGTCGCCGGACCTTCGCGGCACCCTCAACCTGGTCGTGGCGACGCGCGACTTCGCGGCGGACCTCGGCCTCGAGGCCGGCCGCACCTACACCACGTTTGCCGACGTCAAGCGAGACACCCTCCTGCTCGTGCTCCAGGCCGCCCCGCGAAACTGCCTCTGCCCTTACACGTGGAAGTGGCCGATTGTCGGGCGGATGCCGTACAAGGGGTTTTTCGATTCCAGGGCGGCGCAGCGAGCATCCGATCGGCTTGCGGCGCGCGGGTATGATGTCTATCTGCGCCCTTCAGCCGCGTTTTCGACGCTCGGCTGGTTCGACGACCCGCTGCTCTCGACCGCGCTCACGAGAGATTCCGTTGAGCTGGTGTCCACCGTCTTTCACGAGATCGGACACAATTCACTGTACGTGAAGAGCGCGACGCCATTCAACGAGAGCTTTGCGCAACTGGTGGGGTATCGATCGGCGGAAGCATTCTTCACCGCGCGTGG
>JBDTQV010000079.1:0-8279 GCA_039932015.1 Gemmatimonadota bacterium
TCATCGAACGCGTCTGCGAGCGGCTCGGCACCGGTCTCGCCCGCTGGATCGGGCCCGACGGCTATCACGCGCTTCTGCGCCGGGCACTCGACGAGCAGCAGGATATCCATCCAGGTTTCGCCATGCTCGCGTGCGATGGCGGCGACGGCACGCGCATCGCCGAAGCCGTCAATCGCAACGGCGCGGAGCCGTCGCTCGCCGCGCTCGAGTCGCTCGTGGGGATCCTGATCACTCTGCTCGGCCGCATCGTGGGCGAGGCAATGGCGATACAACTCATCGAGCAGGCGGTGGCCGGTGGCCCGGCCGCGGACTCCAGCAACACTAAGCCGGGGGAAGTGAAATGAGCCCGAACGCCGACGGCCCGTCCACGGGCAAGGCGCCACTCGATTTGCTGACGACCGGCGTACCGGGGTTCGACCAGGTACTTGGCGGCGGTCTGCCGGCGCTCTCGTTCAATCTGGTCGCTGGCTCACCAGGCTCGGGCAAGACGACGCTGACGATGCAGATACTGTTCGCCAACGCGACGCCGGAGCGCCCGGCGCTTTTCTTCACGCTGCTGGGCGAGACCTCGCTCAAGATGCTCCGCTACCAGCAGCAGCTCGACTTCTTCGACCTCGCGCGGGTTGGCCGGGACGTGCAGTTCGTGAATCTGAGCGCCGAAGTGCTCGCGGGAAACCTGGACACGGTGCTCGCGCGCATCGTCGACGAAGTGACCCGGGTCCGCCCCGGCTTCGTTGCCATCGATTCGATTCGCTCGCTCGTGCGCCCCAGCATGGCGGATGAACTCGACCGTCCGCTCGAGCGCTTCGTGCAGCAGCTCGCGCTGCATCTCACGACGTGGGAGATCACCTCGTTCCTGATCGGCGAATACACCGATACCGAGCTGCAGAACCCGATCTTCACCGTCGCCGACGGCGTCGTCTGGCTCTCGCAGGCGATCGACCGGAACTCGGTCGTCCGGAAGCTCCAGGTGGTCAAGATGCGCGGCATGGCGCTGATGCCGGGCCTCCACACGCTGCGGATGACGACGCGCGGCGTACAGATCTTCCCTCGCATTCAGCAGCGCTCCGCCACGGCGCCCGTTGCTGCTCGGCGCCGGCTGTCAACCGGCATCGACCCGCTCGACGTCATGATGGGCGGCGGCATTCCCGCCGGACACAGCGTCGTCCTTGCCGGACCCACCGGTACCGGGAAGACGACGTTCGCGATGCAGTTCGTCGCAGCCGGGCTCCGGAAAGGCGAGCGCGCCGTCGTCGCCATCTTCGAGGAGACGCCGGCGACGTACATCGGGCGGGCACGCGCATCCGGTATCGACTTTGCGGCGGCGGTGGCCGACGAGACGCTGCACGTCATCTACCTGCGCCCGCTCGATCTGTCGGTGGACGAGACGCTGGAGGAGATCCGCCTGTCAGTCGAGCGGATCGGCGCCACGCGCGTCGTGATCGATTCGATCTCGGGCTTCGAGGTGGCGCTCGCCCCGACCTTCCGCGAGGATTTCCGGGAGTCGCTCTACCGGCTCATCGGGGCGCTCACCGTCCTCGGCGTCACCATCTACTCGACGGTCGAGGTGGTCGGCACGCAGGACGGCGGGCTCCAGTTCACCGGGTACCGCATCTCGTTTCTGACCGACGACATCATCAGCCAGCGCTACATCGAAATCGACGGCGAGCTGCGGAAGGTGCTGACGGTGGTCAAGATGCGCGGCAGCGATCACGACCACGGATTCCGCCAGTACACGCTGGCCGGCGGTGACGTCGTCGTCGGCGACGACCTGCCGGGCTATGACGCGATCATGTCCGGCTACCCCGTGCGGCGCGCCTGACAACCGCCATGCCACTCACCCCGCCTGTTCCCGAGCGCCGCGTCGGCACGCCCGACGCGCCCGCCGAAGTGTTCGGCGCCGACGCTCGCTATCATCAGCTCGTCGTCCTCGCGCCCGATGGCATCTTGATCCATGACGGCGAGCGCGTTCTGTTCGCCAACTCGGCCGCGGCCCGTCTCGCCGGCGCGCAGCGCGTGGATCAGCTGGTTGGCCTGCCGATCGAGAATTTCCTCAAGCCCCCGTTCCTGAAGGGCGTCGAGAACCTGTTGCTGGCCGCCGGCAAGCTCGACCCCGTGGTGATGCCGATTCGCGACGTTTTTCACCGGATCGATGGAACGACCATCGCAGTGGACGTCACCGCGATCGCGTTCATGGACGGCCGGCGTACCTCGGTGCACCTGGTGATCCGCGACATCTCCGAGCGGCTGGCCGCCGCCGAGGCCGCGCGCCTGGTGGACGAGCACCTCCAGCAGGCACAGCGGATCGAATCGGTCGGTGCGCTCGCCGGCGGCGTCGCGCACGAAGTCAACAACATGATGTCCGTCGTGCTCGGTTTCGGCGAGTTCATGCTCCAGGACGGGGGGCTCTCCGACGAGCGCCGGCAGGACGTTCGCGAGATCATGACGGCCGCGGAGCGGGCGGCCGGCGTGACGCGGCAACTGCTGGCATTCAGCCGGCGCGCCTTCTACAACCCGTCCGCCGTCGACCTCGGCCCCGCGGTCGCCGCGCTCGAGCCGGTCATCCAGCGGCTGCTCGGTGCCGGTCGCGAGCTCGTGTTCGACCTGGAAGATGCGCCGCATGTCTGGGTGGATCCGCGCCAGGTGGAGCAGGTGCTGATCAATCTCTCGCTCAACGCGCGCGACGCGATGGGTCTGGAGGGTACGCTGACGATCGCGGTGGCCGACACCGAAATCGGCGCTGGCGCGACCGCCTACGGCGGCGACCCGATCGCCGCCGGCCGCCGCGTAATGCTCACCGTCACCGACACCGGCGCGGGCATGGCGCCCGACACGCAGGCGCGGCTCTTCGAACCGTTCTTCACGACCAAGGAGATCGGTCACGGCACGGGGCTCGGGCTCGCGGCGGTCTACGGCATTCTCCGGCAGAACAACGCCGATGTCACCGTGGAGAGCGAGCCTGGACGCGGGACACGATTTCGGCTGTATCTGCCGCTTGCGCCCCACGGGGCGCTGGCCGCGGAGCAGGGATATCAGCGACCG
Organism: Gemmatimonadota bacterium; assembly: GCA_039932015.1. Lineage (GTDB taxonomy): Bacteria > Gemmatimonadota > Gemmatimonadetes > Gemmatimonadales > GWC2-71-9 > JAICUF01. Next base: position 3,043 of record JBDTQV010000079.1, read on the forward strand.
TCGAGCGTGCAGGTGCCGGTGGTGCCGACCGGCACCACGATTCTGGTGGTGGAGGACGAGCCCGCGGTGCGGAAGATCGCGGTGCGGAGCCTCGAGTTCGGCGGGTTCCGCGTGGTCGAGGCGAGTGATGGGGGCGCGGCACTCGAGATCGTCGCCCGGGACGGTCCGCCGAGTCTCGTGCTGACCGACCTGATGATGCCGGGCATCGGCGGTGCCGAGCTTGCGCGGCGCCTTCGCATCCGCTGGCCGGCACTGCCAATCCTCTTCATGTCAGGCTACTCGGTGGAGGACCTCAAGTCGCAGGGCCTCACATCCGCGCACGACGAGATCATTCAGAAGCCGTTCACGCCCGATGCGCTCGTGTCCAGCGTGACCGCGGCGCTCGAGCCGCCGCCGGCGCATCGCGCTACCTGACCACGCGCATGAGCCAGGCGTCGCCGAAGTAGTCCCGCGTGGTCACGACCAGGCGCCGAAGATCTTTCGAGGGATAGATCGCGGTGATCGGCCGCGGAATCGTCCCCATGCGACGCGCGACGCCGGGCGCGGTGAGCCGGACCACCGACGCATTCTCGGCGGTTTCCCAGGCGATAAAGAGAATTGAACCGTCGCCGACCTGCGTGATGCGCCCGTCGTCGGTAAACTGCGAGTACCACTTTTCGCTCGCGCCGGTCGTGAGTGAGAGCACGCTTACACCCATGGTGTCGCCGGTGCCGGCGTTCCAGCCGCGAAAGGCGACGGCGCCGGCCGACCCGGTGCTGACGCCCGCAACGTTGTCGTACCACGGCGGTTTCGGGAACGATCGCGTCGTTCCGCCGCGGTAGACGCTGATTGCCTCGCCGCCCACCGGCACCCACGCCCATCCGCCGCCGGGCAATTCCCCCCAATCCCAGATGTCGCCATTCACGGTGAGCGTATCATTCGTTGCGCCGGTGGCTGCATCCATCAGCGCAAGCCGGTTCACTGACCCATCCCGACGCCTGAACGCGATACGGCCCGAGTCGGCCCAGTACGCAGCCTCGGCGCGGGCGAGCTGGGGGAGCGGCGTTTCCGATCCGCTTTCGAACGGCATCACCGACCAGCGGTACCGCGTTGACCCGGATGACGGCTCCGCGCGACGGAGCAGGATGCGACTGCCATCGGGCGACAGACTGCCACCGATTTCGCCGGAGCTTTCCACCCGGCGACGCTTGTCGGAGAACCGGCCGCCCAGGACATCAGCCATGTCGAGCGCGTAAATCGCATACTGGGAGCTTCCCTCGTCCACCGAAACTGTGGCTCCGTCGGCGGTGACGGAAAAGCCGGTGAACCGGCCGGTATACAACGTGTCGGACCGGCCGGTTCTACCCGATGCGGCGTCGAATGCGGTTCTGATGACCACCTGATCGCCCGCACCGTTGGTCGCGAGCCAGACCGCATCGGAGCTGGCCCGCTCCTGTCCGAGCGGGATGTTCTGACGTGATACTTCGCGGCCGCTCCGGTCGATGATCCGGCGCTCGCCGGCGCGCGCGTTTGCCAATACGAGCGACACGTCGATCCAGCGCGAACCAGGGATGGCCGCGGCGGCGTTAAGCCGGCGGCCGGCGACCGAGATGGGAATGCTGTCGCGAACGACACCATCGAGCGCGGCCACGCCGATCCAGAGGTTCGTGTCCGCGGTGATCGGCGGTGCGATGAGCAGCGAGTCGCCCCCGGCGTAAAATGACACGCCGCCATTTCCAGTGACCCCTCCATTGCCGACGCGGCGCGGCGCACCGCCAAGCAGCGACACGAGATGCGTGCCCCAGCGGCCCTCGATCGTTCCGGTGACGAGAATGTTGCGGCGATCGGGGCTCCACTCGAGCGCGTATGCCGACGCCGCGCCCGTGAGCACACGGCGAATCGTGGTCCCCCCGACGTCCTGCACGTCGATGGCGTACGCGCACGTCGTGTCGGAGCACACCTTGGTGACGTAGGCGAGCTGCTTGCCGTCCGGAGAAATGGCCGGCCCCTGAACGTGGCCGGTGAACGTGAGCTGCGTGCGATCGCGGAGGGAGACGGAGGGTGCACCGTCGCCGCGCGCGGCACTCGGCCGGCGCAGCGCCGTTGCGGCGATGGCAAGTGCGATCAGCACGACACCAGCGGCTACGGCCGGCCAGAGCCACGACCGGTGTCGCGGCACTGCGGCGAGCGGGCGCGTACTGGTCGGCGTGCTGCCGCCGGTGGGCGTCTGCGCGGCCTCGATGGCGCCGAGAAGTTCGCCGGCACTCTGCCAGCGATCCGCCGGCTTCTTTTCGAGGCAGCGCATGATCGCGTCCGCCAGCACGGGAGGTACCGCCGGCCGGCGCGCCGTCAGCGGGCGCGGCGCTTCGGTGACCTGGGCCGCGAGCACCTGCTGCGGCGAGGCGCCGGTGAACGGTGGTTCCCCCGCCAGCATCTCATACGCGACGATGCCGATGGCGTAGATGTCGGCGCGATGGTCCACGTGCGGATCGGCCACTGCCTGTTCCGGCGCCATGTAGGACGGCGTGCCGAGCGCGACGCCGGCGGTAGTGAGCCGGCTGCGTCCGGTGGCCTCGCTGACCGCCTTGGCCACGCCGAAATCGGCGACCAGGGCGTGCCGCCCGCTCAGCAGCACGTTTTCCGGCTTGATGTCGCGGTGGACGACACCGTACTGATGCGCGTACGCGATGGCATCGGCGATATCGCGGAGGATGCGAATCGCGTCGGGCACGGGGAGCTCGCCTTCGCGGGCAATCCGCTGGCGAAGCGATTCGCCGGGGACGTACGGCATTACATAGTAGAGGAGCCCGTCGGCTTCACCCGAATCGTGCAGCGGCAGAATGTGCGGGTGGCCCAGCCGGGCGGCGATCCGGATCTCCTGAAGAAAGCGCTCGCTGCCGATGGAAGCGGACAGGTCGGGACGGAGGACCTTGACGGCCACGGGCCGGTCGTGACGAAGATCGGTCGCGAGGTAGACCGTGGCCATTCCGCCGGCGCCCACCTCGCGCTCGATGCGGTAGCGGTCGGCCAGCGCGGCGGAGAGGCGCGCGAGGACCGTGGTCATGCGAAATTTTGGGTGTGAGCCACCGCGGAGGATACGTCAACCGCGGAACGCCGGGAAGGGATTGGGGGAGAACCTGTCCGGACTGGCCGGACGGCGGTAGTCTGCAGCGTCCGATTGCCATTCACTCGCAAACCGAGGCCCCGTGACACGCGCACTCCGCTGGCTTGCAATCGTCGTGGTGCTGCTGCTGGGCGGCGCATTCGCATATGGCGCGTACAAGAATCCGGAGCGCACCAAACTCGCCGCCGCCGCCCGCTCCGGAGCGCCGGGCCGCTTTGTCGGGTCGAGTCTCGGTACCACGCATTATCAGGTGTCGGGTCCGGACACCGGCGCCGTCGTGGTGCTCGTCCACGGCTTCTCGGTGCCGATGTACATCTGGGATTCGCTCTATACCACGCTGGCCGAGGCGGGGTACCGCACCATCCGCTACGATCTGCTTGGGCGCGGCATGTCGGACCGGCCCGACGCCGCGTACGACGGCCCCATGTACGACCGGCAGCTCGACGAGCTGCTCGACTCGCTGCACGTGACCGAGCCGGTCAACCTGATGGGATTGTCGTTCGGCGGGTTCGTCACCGCGCACTATGTGGCGAGCCATCCTGCGCGGGTCGCAACGCTCGCGCTGTTCGATCCGGCGGCGTCTGCGCCCGAGCTTCCTGCCATGTTGCGCACTCCGGTACTCGGGAGCTGGCTCTGGCAGACGATGCAGGTGCCGACGATGGCAAACAACCAGGCCAGCGACTTCCTCCACCCGGAGTCGTATCCGACTTGGGCGGCGCAGTACCGGCCGCAGATGCAATACCGCGGTTTTGGGCGGGCGCTGCTGCGGTCGGTGGGAACGATGTCGCGGACGAACTTCGATTCGCTCTACGCGGCGGCCGGGCGCACCGGGATTCCGACGCTGCTGGTATGGGGGAAACAGGACCGAACCGTGCCGATTGAGAAATCGGATGTGGTCCGGCGCGGCATTCGTCAGACGGAGTTTTTTCCGGTGGATTCGGCGGGGCACCTGCCGCTCATCGAGCAGGCGCCTTTGGTGCGGACACGGGTGCTGGCGTTCCTCGCCGCCTCGCGCCGCTGAGCTCGGCGCGGGCGATAGCCACCCGGGTTTCCCGTCATGCCCTGTGTACGGAGATCATATGCGCCACATCGAGCGGCATCGAACCGCCCACATCGGCTGGCTGCGCGCTGCCGTCCTCGGCGCGAATGATGGCCTCATCTCGACGGCGAGTCTCGTGCTCGGTGTCGCCGCTTCCGGCACCGGACGGTCGGCGACGCTCATTGCCGGCGTCGCGGGCCTGGTCGCCGGGTCGATGTCCATGGCGGCGGGCGAGTATGTGTCTGTCAGCTCACAAGCCGACACCGAGAGCGCGGATCTCGCGCGCGAGCGCCGCGAGCTCGCGTCGAACGACGTCGCCGAGCGGGCCGAACTCGCCGCGATTTACGAGGGTCGTGGCCTGACACCAGTGCTCGCGGCGCAAGTCGCGGAACAGCTCATGGCCAAGGACGCGCTCGCGGCCCACGCGCGGGACGAGCTCGGGCTCTCCGACGCGATGGCGGCGCGGCCGCTGCAAGCGGCGCTCGCCTCGGCGGCGACATTCGCCGTGGGCGCACTCCTGCCCGTCGTGGTCGCCGCCGTGGCGTCGCAGCAAACGCTTGCGCGTCTCGTCACCGGGAGCGCGCTTGTGTTACTCGCGGTGCTTGGCGCGGCGGCCGCGCGCGTGGGCGGCGCCGCGATGTGGCGAGGCAGCCTCAGGGTGACGTTCTGGGGCGCGCTCGCAATGGGAGTATCGGCGATGGTCGGGCGATTGTTCGGCGCGACGGTCTAGATGTACGCCAGGCGGAGCGCCGGGCGCGGGCTTCGCCATTGCCGGGGGCGGTGGGATCCGGCGGCGGCAGTTCACGCTCGCAAGATGCTGCACCCGTGCGCGTGATCGCGGAACGCCGACGGCGCCGGGGTGCGTGCATCGTTGCCGATGCCCCCTTGCAATCCCCCTGCGCCGAGCCGAGCCTTATGGGTATGCCCCACGCCGCTGAACGCTGGACCGCGGATCAGGTCCGCGCCTTGCCGGACGACGGCAACCGCTACGAGCTCGTCAGCGGAGTGTTGGTCGTGACGCCGGCGCCGCGGGGAATTCACCAGGTGGCCGTTCTGCACCTGCTCCGCCGTCTGAACTCGTGGCTCGAGACCAAT
>JBDTQV010000080.1:0-8253 GCA_039932015.1 Gemmatimonadota bacterium
GTGCCGTCGAGGTCGAACAGTACCGCGGTAATCATGCGCCGGGTCCGAATCGCTGCTCGATCGCCTCGATCTTGGCAAGCCGGCGGACATGCCGCTCACCATGGCTGAAGGTCGCGGCGAGAAACGCCGCCACGAGCTCGCGCGCCAGCGCCTCGCCGATCACCCGCCCGCCGAGCACGAGCACGTTCATGTCGTCATGCTCGACGCCCTGGTGCGCGGAGTACGTGTCATGGCAGAGTCCGGCGCGAATCCCCGGCACCTTGTTTACCGCGACCGACGCACCCACCCCGCTCCCGCAGACGAGCAGCCCGCGCTCCGCCGTGTTCCCGACGATCGCCTCACCGAGCGCGAACGCGTAATCGGGATAGTCGACCGGCGCGGTGGAATCGGTGCCGAGATCGATCGCCTCGTGCCCGAGCTCGCGCACGAGCTCGAGCAGCGAGGTCTTGAGATCGAATCCGGCGTGGTCAGCCGCGAGTGCAACCCGCATGGATTCTCCGTGTACTCGAGCCGCCTACTTCAGGCGGGCTTCGGTGGTGCGTGGCGCCTTGACGCACGCCGGCCAGGTGGTGGGCGCTCCGCCGCGCCGCCCCGCCGCGGGGTTGGCGGCAGCAGGTGCGGCGGCCGCGCGTGCCGCCGCCATCGCCGCGAGGTCCACTCGCTCGCGCGTGATCAGCGTCGAGTCCTCCGACGCGAGATAGGCGAGCATCGCGGTGAGCGTTGCATTCGACTTCAGATCGTCGAACACGATCTTGTCGTACGTGTCGCGGTTGGTGTGCCAGGTGTAGTTGCCGTAGTCCCAGCCGAGGGCGCCGAGGCCGATCGCCGGCAGGCCGTAGCAGCCGAAGGCGAAGTCGTCGCTGCCGCCGCCCGGCGGGAAGCCCGGTCCGGCGAAGCTGACCTGCGTTTTGAACGCGGCCGGAATCCGGTCAAGCCACTGCGTGATGTGCTGGGCGGCGTTGGGCAAGCCGGCGCCGCCCATGCGTACGACCCGGCCGGTTCCGTTGTCCTGGTTGAACAGCGCCTGCAGCCCCTTCAACACCTCGGGATGATCTTCGGTGAACGCCTTCGAGCCGACTTCGCCCTCCTCCTCGCCGGCCCAGTGCCCCACCAGGATCGTGCGCTTCGGATGCGGCAGCACCTGGTGCAGAATGCGCATCGCCTCGAGCATCGTGATGGTGCCGGTGCCGTTGTCAGTGGCGCCGGATGACCCGTCCCACGAATCGAAGTGCGCGGAAAGCATCACGTACTCGTCGGGCTTTTCGCTGCCCTTGATGGTTGCAATCGTGTTGAAGGCCGGTCGCTCTCCCAGGAGATCGGAGTCCAGATTGAGCCGGAGCTTGGGACCCTGGTTGTTCTCGGTGAGGCGAAAGAGCAGGCCGTAGTCTTCGCAGCTCAGCGCAATTGCCGGCGCCTTCCTGTTGTAGGTCGAGAAAATCTCGATCGTGCCCCACGCGTCCTTGGGCCGTGAGGTAATCACGCCGGCGACCCCGCCTTCTTCCAGCCGGAGTCCCAATTCGCCGGTGCCGATGGCCAGGCTGTAGCCTGTTCCGCGCACGTCCCGGCCGCCCCACTCGCGCTGGATTTGGGCGCGAAGGCTGTCCATCCGCGTTTTGGATTCGGGCGTGGCGTTGGTTGCCCAGTCCTCGCGCGGCCGGCAGGTCGGCTGCGGCCCGGCGACAAGAATGAATTTGCCCTTCGCGTTGGGGAGCCAGCGCACGAACGCGGCGCTGTCGGCAAAGCGGGGCAGAATGATGGTGGATGCCGTGAGATCCTTGCGGCCGGTGCCCGGGCTGCAGCCGAGCATCGTGCCCTCGAGCGAGCGCGCGCGCGGCTCGACGAGATCGATGTGCGAGTAGCCCCGGCGGCAGCCGCGCCAGGTGCCGAACTGCTCGTTCTTCGCGTCGATGCCCCACGATGTGTAGGTCTTCACCAGCCAGTCATTGCCGCGCTTGATGTCGGGCGAGCCGGTGAGACGCGGACCGATCGAATCGAACAGCGTCTGCGAAAGCTGCATGGTGTGGGAACTGTCCATGCCGAGCGCGTAGATGCGCTTGATGATCGGGTCGTCGGTGGGGAAGGTCTGGGCCATCGCAGGCCGCGGGGCGGCGAGGAGCGCCACCGTCGCGGCGGCGCCGAGCACGAGCTTTCGCATCATAGGGAGAACACCTCGGCTGAGCGAGAGAAATTGCCGTCGATGCAATCTATCAGGTCTCGGCGCGGAGCGGCCGCGCCGTCATCGTCCGGGCGTCGGCAAACAGCTCGTAGCTGGTGAACGGAAGGGTGCCGGCTGTGGACGACGAAGGCGAAGCCACGCGAATCGGGCCATATTGCGCGGAGCGACCGGTCCGCCCGTCCCTGGAGCGTTGTAGATGAAAGTCGACACGATCAGCACCGCCGCGTATCCGGATCAGGTGCCGGGCACCTCCGGCCTTCGGAAGCGCGTCTCCGTCGTGCGCCAGCCCAATTACATCGAGAATTTCATCCAGGCGACACTCGATGCAGCTGCCGCGGCAGCCGGCGGTCCGCTCGAACTCGTCCTCGGCGGCGATGGCCGATATCTCAACCGCGAAGTGATTGCGACCGTGCTTCGGATGTCGGCGGCAAACGGCGTGCGGCGCGTGATCGTGGGTGCGGGTGGGATACTCAGCACGCCCGCGGCGTCGCACCTGATCCGGAAGCATGGTATCAGCGGCGGTATCCTCCTCACCGCAAGCCACAATCCCGGCGGGCCCGACGGCGATTTCGGCATCAAGTACAATGTTGCCAACGGCGGGCCGGCCCCCGAGAACGTCACGGCCGAGATCGCTCGGCGCGCCGCATCGATCGAGACATATCAGATCAGCCAGGACGACGCACCTGCGTTCGACACGCCCGGTCGCGCGCGGCTCGGAGAAATGGAGATCGAGGTCGTCGACCCCGTGCACGACTGGGCCGATCTCATGGAGCAACTTTTCGACTTCGCCGCCATACGCGAGTTGCTCGGCGGCGGGTTCCGCATGCGCTTCGACGCCATGCACGCCGTCACCGGCCCCTATGCGCGCGAACTCTTCGAACGCCGCCTCGGAGCGCCGGCGGGCACGGTCGTGAATGCCGTGCCGCTGCCCGACTTTGGCGGCGGACATCCCGACCCGAATCTCACGTACGCAGCGGACCTCGTCGCCGAGATGATGGGCGCAAACGCACCTGACTTCGGCGCCGCGAGCGATGGCGATGGCGATCGCAACATGATTCTCGGCCGCGGGTGCTTCGTCACGCCGTCGGATAGCCTGGCGATGCTGGCGGCAAATGCCCGTCTGGTACCTGCCTATCGCGACGGGCTGGCGGGCATTGCGCGCTCGATGCCCACCAGTACCGCCGCCGACCGGGTGGCTCAGCGGCTGGGCATCGCGTGCTTCGAAACGCCCACCGGCTGGAAGTTCTTCGGCAATCTGATGGACGCCGGCCGCGTGACCATCTGCGGGGAGGAGAGCTTCGGCACCGGCTCGAATCACATCCGCGAGAAGGACGGGCTGTGGGCTGTGCTGTTCTGGCTCAACATTCTCGCCCGGCGGCGGGCATCGGTCGCGGACGTCATGCGTGATCACTGGGCGACGTACGGCCGGAACTATTACGCGCGCCACGACTACGAGGGCGTCCCGACCGACGTCGCCAACGGAATCATCGACCGCCTGCGCGCCGGACTGGCCGCGTTGCCGGGACGGGCGGCCGGCGCTCATGTCGTCTCGTCAGCCGATGAATTCACTTACCACGATCCGGTGGACGGTTCGGTGAGTGCGCACCAGGGCCTCCGCATTCTCTTTGCCGATGGTGCCCGCATTGTTGTTCGCCTCTCGGGCACCGGCACGTCCGGCGCCACGCTCCGGCTCTATTTCGAGGTGCTGGAGACTGAACCCGCCAATCTTGAACGCGACCCAACCGCGGCGTTGGCACCGCTCGTGGCGTTCACCTCGGAATTACTCGACCTGCACAAGCGCACCGGCATGGCGCACCCCACGGTCATCACCTGACCGGGGTGCAGGTTGATGGCGGCGGCGAGTCTGGCTAAATTCAACCGCATCTGAACATGCTTGCGGTTGGCGCTGCCCCGAGAGCCTCTGGCCCACGGGGTTTTTTCTCGCGCCGCCGCCGATGACCGAGGACACATGGCCCTGCCCACGCCCGACGCCGCTCTATCCGCGATTCCGGCCCCCGATTCCGACGGGCTGGCGCAGTTGCGCAGAGAAGTGCTGCGGCGACGGACGCTCGCGATCATCAGCCATCCGGACGCCGGCAAGACCACCCTCACCGAGAAGCTGCTCCTCTATGGCGGCGCCATTCACCTGGCCGGCACCGTCAAGGCGCGCAGGGCCGCCCGCCACGCCACGTCCGACTGGATGGAGCTGGAGCAGCAGCGCGGCATCTCGGTCACGTCGAGCGCCATGCAGTTCGACTATGCCGGCTACCGAATCAACCTGCTCGATACACCGGGCCACCAGGACTTCTCCGAGGACACCTTCCGCACGCTCGTCGCTGCGGACAGCGCCGTCATGCTGCTCGACAACCGGAAAGGTGTCGAGGAGCGCACCCGGCAGCTCTTCGCCGTCTGCAAGCGCCGCCGCATGCCGATCTTCACCTTCGTCAACAAGTGTGACCGCGCCGGTGAGGATGCGCTCAAGCTCCTCGGCGACGTCGAGAACGATCTCGGTATCGCGTGCTATCCGGTAACCTGGCCGGTCTTCCGCGACGGCAACTTTGCCGGCGTGTACGACAGGCATCGCCGCCACGTGGCGCTGTTCGATCGCGCGACCGATCACGGCGCCACCCGCGCCGCCGGCGCCACCTACGCGCTCGACTCGGCCGAGCTCGCCGAAATCCTCGGCCCCGAGCCACTGGCGCACCTGGCCGACGAGATCATGCTGCTCGATGAAGCCGGCCAGACGTTCAGCCGAGAAGCGCTGCTCGCGGGCACGCTCACGCCGGTCTATTTCGGCAGCGCGCTCACCAACTTCGGGGTGGAGGCGTTCCTGCAGGATTTCCTCGAGCTGGCTCCCTCACCCACCGCGCGCGACTCGTCGCTGGGGCCGGTTTCGCCGCTGTCCGAGGCGTTTACCGGATTCGTGTTCAAGATTCAGGCGAACATGGACCCGCGCCATCGCGACCGCATCGCCTTCGTGCGCGTCTGCTCGGGGCGCTTCGAGGCGGGGCTCGACGTGCGCCACGTGCGCACCGGCAAGGTCATGCGGCTCGCGGCGCCGCAGCAGATCATGGCGCGCGAGCGGACGAGCACCGAGGAAGCGTGGCCAGGCGACGTCGTGGGCATCACCGACCGCGGCACGCTCAGAATCGGCGATACGCTCTCCGCTGCCGGACCGCTCGTGTTCCAGGACATTCCGCGCTTCCCGCCCGAGCACTTTGCCCGGGTCTACCCGGCCGACCCGCTCCGCCGTAAGCAGCTCGACAGCGGCCTCCGCGAACTCTCCGAGGAAGGCGCGGCGCAGGTCTACTACGCCGATGGCGATACCGGGCCGACACCGATCGTCGGCGCGGTGGGCCAGCTCCAGTTCGATGTCATGATGTTCCGGCTCCAGAACGAGTATGGCGCGCCCTGCCGGCTCGAGCCGATTGCGTTCCGTCATCCGCGCTGGGTGACCGGTCCCGAGGAGGCGATCGAACGAGCCGCCGGTGTGCGTGGCCGGCTCCGCCTGTTCGACGCCAAGGGACATCCGGTGTTGCTGTTCGAAAACGAATGGACCCTCCGCACCGCGCTCGAGCTGGAGCGGAACCTCCAGTTCTTCGAGGTCGCTCCGTAGCCGCGCCCGAAGACATGAGCTCGGCATCGGTATCGGACGCCCACGACAGAGAAGCGGGGACGGCCGGTCGCCGTTCCGGCTAGCGGCGCCCTGGCGCCTGCGAATACGCTGGATTCCGCATCGCGAACCATTGCGCGGTATTGTCGTACGCCCCGTCGCGCCGCTTCGCCACAATCCCTTCGAGGTCGAGCTTTTCCGTCGCCTTGAACAGCGCCACGCCGTCCCCCTGAATCGACAGCACCTTCATCAGATGGGCCGTGTTCGCCGGCACCGCCAGGTCGAGAAGCCGTTTCCGGCGAGTGAGCGGCAGCCCTCTCAGATCGCGACCGTTGAGCCAGAGGAGGTCGAACACGGCAAAGGCGACCGCGCTGCCCGATCGTGACAGCTCCCGGCGACTCGGCCGGCCATGGCGATCGAGCGCCACAATCTCGCCGTCGAGAATCGCGTCGCGCGCGTTGACCTGACCAGGCAGCGCGAGCAGCAGCTCGCTCGCGCGGTCAAGCGGCGCGTTGCGCGGAGACGCGAACGAGCAGTTCGAGGGCGTCACGTAGGCCAGTGCGCGAATACCGTCGTACTTCGGCTCGAACAGCCAGTCAGGGTGATTGAACGCGTCTGCCCGTTGGTCGGGCATGAGCGGCTCGATCGCCGGCAGGTCGACGGGATCGCGAGAGCGCACGATGCGCGACGGATGAGACGGACGGCCGGTACGGGCGGACATGCGAGAGCTCCTCGGCCATCATCTGATGGCCCTGGAGCCCTCCCCACGAAGAGGGCTGGTTGGTGGTACCGCCGTTACCCGCTTAGGGCGGCGCTGATGCTCCCAAGTAGTGTTGCAGAGGAAAACGGCTTCCGAATCACCGGGGCCGCGAAGTTCACGATTCCAAGCGCGAACCACTCTCCGCTAGCATATGCCGACATTCCGATAACCGGAAGACCTGGCCATTCGATCGCGAGCCGTGACGCCAGCTCGCCCCCATCCATCACCGGCATCACCAGGTCGGTGAGTACGACGTCGACCGGCGCCTCCCGCTGCCGCAACACGCGGAGCGCTTGCCGGCCGTCCTGTGCCTCCAACGTATCATAACCACCGAGCATCAACATCCGGCAGACCACGACGCGAAGCGCCGTCTCGTCTTCCACGACGAGGACCGTCTGCCGCTGAGCCGCTGTGGCGAGTGAATGGTCCGGGAAGTACGGGGTGGCCATGGCTCGGGATAAGATATCGCCGCCGGCGAAGGGCGGAAGATGCCGTGGCCGGCGACCTTACGAGCGCTTCACGCCGGTCAGAGCCGGCGTCGCGATGCGATCGAGGCGTCGATGGAATATGCGCCGGCTCCCGCGAGCGCCACGGTCACCGCCAGCCCGAACAGCGCCAACGGAAATTCTACGCCCTTGGGTGCAAAGAATCCGGCTGGCAAATGGACGATCAGCATGGCACCGATCATGTCGCACGCGATTCCCAGCGCCGCCAGCCGGGTCATCAGGCCGATGACGAGCGCGATGCCGCCAAGGAACTCGAGGAGAGCAATGAGCGGACCCATCACTCCCGGCACCGGCACCGCCATCGCGCCGAAGGCGCCGATCACGCCGGCGAATCCGAATTGAAAGATTTTCTGATAGCCGTGCACGACGAAAATCACACCCAGAATAATGCGAGCGACCGCGAGCGCGGCATCGATGCGGCGGGAATACGTCGCGTTGGGTGCGGGCATGATATGTCGTTTCCCGATCGGAGTTTACAACGCTTCCCGAATGGCAGCGAGGCCATCGACGAGGTCCTGCAGCATCCGATCGTCCAGCTGGGCGAGGTGGCTGCGCTCGAACCGCTCGAGCGCGGGCGTCACCTGGTCGAGCAACTGGAGCCCCTTGGGGGTGATCCGGGCCGTAACATGCCGCCGGTCGGCGGCATCGCGCTCTCGGGTCACCAGGTGCATGGCCTCCATCCGATCGAGCAGGCGCGGTACATCCGGTACCCTCGCGACCAGCCGCTCACCAACCTCGCGCCCGCAGAGGCCGCTTGGCCCGGCGCCGCGAAGGATTCGCAACACGTTGTGCTGGGTAGGCGTGATGCCGAATGGGCGCAGCGTCTCGGCCGTGGCATGTTCCAGCATCGCGGCCGTTCGGAGGATGCTCAGCATCGCTTCGGTTGCGCGGCTCGAAAACGGCTTCCCCTGCTTGATTTCATCCTGCAGTCGGCTGGTCATGCGGAACAGTACATGTTATAACATGTTATGTCAACATCGATCCGGTGATGGCGCTTCGCCGCAAATCCTTATGCGAGCGGCCGGTCGATGGCCTCGCTCTGCCGCGAGAAGAAGCGCGGGCCGTCTTCGGTGATGTAGAGACAGTCCTCGAGGCGGATGCCGAATTCGCCGGGAATGGCGATCGTCGGCTCATCGCTGAAGCACATGCCGGGCGCAATCGGCGTGCGGTTGCCACGCACGAAGTAGGTCCACTCGTG
>JBDTQV010000081.1:0-8236 GCA_039932015.1 Gemmatimonadota bacterium
CCGCGCCATCCCAACATTCCGCAGGAGCTGACCGAGCACGGCGCGCAGCCCAACGGCACGACCTGGCTCGACCGCACCAATTATTTCGAGACGTTCAGCGCCACCGATACGAATCTCGTCTGGGCACTCGATCTCGAAGCCGACCGAATGGTCAACAGCCGGATCGCAAAGAAGGATCTCGAGAGCGAGTTCACCGTCGTCCGCAATGAGTTCGAATCGGGCGAGAACGACCCCGGCAGCATTCTGCTCGAGCGCACGATCTCGACAGCGTTCCTCTGGCACAACTACGGCAATTCCACGATTGGGGCGCGCTCGGACATCGAGAACGTGCCGATCGAGCGGCTGCAGGCGTTTTATCACCGATACTACCAGCCCGACAACGCGATGCTCGTGATCGCCGGCAAGTTCGACGAGCAGCGCGCACTGGCGCTCGTCAGGCAGAAGTTCGGCCGCATCCCGCGCCCCGATCGCACCGGCGTGATGAAGATCTATCCCACGTACACCGCCGAGCCGACCCAGGACGGCGAGCGGAGCGTCACGCTGCGCCGGGTGGGTGACGTGCAGGTGCTCGACGCCGTGTACCACGTCCCGGCGGGATCGCATCCCGACTTCGCCGCGATCGACGTGCTCACGAGCGTCCTCGGCACCGCGCCCTCCGGGCGCCTGTATCAGGCGCTGGTACAGACGAAGAAGGCCGCCACCGCTAGCGCGTTCAATTTCCAGATGCGCGAGCCCGGCATGCTGATCGTGACCGCGGACGTGCGCCAGGAAGACCCGATTGACGCGGCGCGTGAAGCACTGCTGCAGGCGCTTGCCGAAGCCACCACCCGTCCGCCAACCGCCGAGGAAGTCGAGCGCGCAAAATCAGCGCTGCTCAAGAACATCGACCTGCAGCTGAACAGCTCTGCGCGCGTGGGGCTCGAGCTCAGCGAGTGGGCTGCCATGGGAGACTGGCGTCTCATCTTCCTCCACCGCGACCGGATCCGTGCCGTGACGCCGGACGACGTCCGCCGCGTTGCCGCCGCTTACCTGAAGCCGTCGAACATGACCCTCGGCGTCTTCGTGCCGACGCCCAAGCCCGATCGCGCCGAGGTGCCGCCTCCGCCGGACGTGGCGGCGATGGTCAAGGACTATCGCGGAGACACCAGCCGCACCGCTGGCGAAGCCTTCGATCCGTCTCCCAGGGTGATCGAGGCCCGCACCACGCGTAGTACGCTGCCGAGCGGCCTCAAGGTCGCGTTGCTTCCCAAGAAGACGCGCGGCGGCACGGTGGTCGCGACGATGGCGCTCCATTTCGGCACCGAGCAGACGCTGATGAACCGCGCTGTCGCCGCGGACCTCGCGGCCGACATGCTGATGCGCGGCTCGAAGACCCGCACACGCCAGCAGATCAAGGATGAGCTCGACCGGCTCAAGGCGCAGGTCAATATCGGCGGCGGGCCCACCGGCGCGAACGTTCGCATCGAGACGATTCACGCCAACCTGCCCGCGGTCCTCGCACTCGTCGGTGACGTGCTGATGCACCCGGCGTTCGATCAGAAGGAATTCGAGGAACTCAAGCGCGAGAACCTCGCCGGGCTCGAGCAGCAGAAGTCGGAGCCCACGTCGCTCGGCTCGATCGCGTTCAGCCGCTACATCAGTCCGTGGCCCAAGGGCCATCCGCGCTACACGCCGACGCTCGAGGAGCAGGTGGCTGACATATCAGCCGCCACCCTGGCCGATGCACGCCGCTTCTACGACGACTTCTACGGTGCGAGCGCGGGCGAGATTGCCGTCGTCGGTGATTTCGACGAGGGGGCGGTCTCGAAGACGCTCAGCGATCTGTTCGGCAACTGGAAGAGCGCGCAGCCGTTCGTTCGCGTCGCGAATGTGTACCGTGATCGCCCGGCAACCAATGTCTCGATCGAGACGCCGGACAAGGCGAACGCCTTCTTCATGGCGGGCATGAACGTGCCGATTCGCGACGATAACCCCGATTATCCGGCCATGGTGCTCGGCAACTACATCATGGGCGGCGGCTTCCTCAATTCCCGCCTGGCCACGCGAATCCGCCAGAAGGAAGGGATCAGCTACGGCGTCGGCTCGGGATTCAGTGCGGCGCCGGTTGACACTGTTGGGCAGTTCATGGCGTATGCCATCTATGCGCCCGAGAATGTCGCCCGACTCGATGCCGCATTCCGCGAGGAGATGGCCCGGGCGGTGAAGGACGGCTTCACGGCGGAGGAGATCAGCAAGGCCAAGGAGGGGTATCTGCAGCAGCGCGAGCTGGGCCGCGCGCAGGACGCCAGTCTCGGCGCAATGCTGGCCAACTATCTGTTTATCGGCCGGACGTTCGCCTTCGACTCACAGTTCGACCAGCGGCTTCAGGCACTGACGGCCGCCGACGTGAATGCGGCGTTCCGGAAGTACGTCGATCCGTCGAAAATCACGACTGTCCGCGCCGGCGATTTCGCGAAGAAGGCGCCGCCCGCGCAACCCTGACCGTTCACACTATTCGCTTTCGGAGATCATGATGCGTCGGACCGCTGCCCTGCTGCTTCTGCTCGCCGCGCCGCTCGCTGCCCAGCAGCCGCGTAGCGGGCGGATCGGAGAGTACACGCCGCCGCGCGACTGGCCGGTCCGCCGCTCCAGCTTCGATCTGCTGCACCAGCGGGTGGACGTCGCATTCGACATGAGCAAGCGGCTGGTGACGGGCAGTGTCACCACGCGGCTCGCCCTGAGCGGCGCGCCCAGCGACTCGGTGCGCCTCGACGCCGGCAACCTCACCATCGACGCTGCAACCGATGCGCGCGGCCGGAAGCTCCGCTTCAAATACGATACATCCCATGTGACGGTGCGGCTCCCGCGTGCAGCGGCGCGCGGCGACACCGTCGAGTTCACCATTCGCTATCACACGATTCCCGAGCGCGGGATCTATTTCGTGCCGCGCCGGAACGTGATCTGGTCGCAGGGTGAGGCGACCGAGACGCGGAACTGGATCCCCACCTACGACGCGGCGAACGACAAGACGACGTGGGAGTTCTTCGTCACCGCCGACACCGGCATGAAGGTGCTTTCCAACGGCCGCCTGGTGGACATGAAGCCCGGCGTGCGAGGCACGCAGGTCTGGCACTGGGCGCAGGAAACGCCGGCATCGACCTACCTCTATTCGGTCGTTGCCGGGCCGTTCACCGTCCTCGAAGACAACTGGCGCGGTATTCCGGTGGAGTACTGGACGTACGCGGACACGACCGCTGCGGCCTGGCGCACGTTCGGCGAAACGCCATCGATGATCGAGATCTACTCACGTGTGCTGGGCGTGAATTATCCATGGGCCAAGTACGCGCAGTCCATCATTCCCGATTTCACCTTCGGCGGAATGGAAAACGTCTCGGCGACGACGCAGACCGACCTGGTGCTGCACGCCTCGAGCGGTGAGCCGGAGAGCGGCGGGCGCAGTCTCAACGCGCACGAGCTCGCGCACCAGTGGTTCGGCGATCTGACCACCGCCGCGGACTGGTCGCACATCTGGCTCAACGAAGGGCTCACCACCTACATGGAGTCGGTGCAGAACGAGAAGAGCCGGGGCTGGGATGCCGGGCAGCTTTCCTGGTGGGGACAGCAGCAGCAGGCCATGCAGGCCGATCTCAACCTGGCGCGCCCGCTGGTCTATGGGAAGTACGAGGGGGACGATCCGATCATCCTCTTCTTCAGCGGGCACGTCTATCCCAAGGGCGCCCAGGTCGCGCATCAGCTCCGGCGCCTCCTCGGCGATTCGCTGTTCTGGGCCGGCATGCAACGGTTCCTGACCGACAACGCATACAAGCCGGTCACCACCGCCGATTACGCCGTCGCGTTCGAGAAGGTCGCGAACCGCGACCTCGACTGGTTCTTCGACCAGTGGGCGTACGGCATCGGTTACCCCAAGGTACGAGTCGCGCGGCGCTGGGACGCGGGCGCCCGCACGCTCGCCGTGACGGTGGACGAGACGCAACCGGTCGACTCGACGCATCCGTTCTTCCGCTTCCCGGCTACGATCCGCATTGTCACCCGCGACTCCGTGGTACGTCACGAGATCATGGTGACGAAACCCGGCGAGACCTTTTCCATTCCGCTTCCGGCCGAGCCGCTGACCTTCCGGTTCGACGAAGGCGGCTGGCTGCTGGGCACGGTCACCACCGATCAGTCGCCGGCCGAGCTTGCCGAGCTCGCCCGGCACGACCTGGACTTCGCCGCGCGCAACTGGGCGCTGCGGGCACTCCAGGAGTCGAACGACAGCGACGCAGTAGCGGCGCGTCGCTTCATTTTGCTCAGTGAAGCGGATCCGACGCTCCGCGCGGTTGCAGCCGGTCAGATGACCAGGGACAAGACGCCTGCGGGTATGGCCGCACTCCGCTCCGCATTGCGCGACCCCGCGAGCGGAGTCCGTAGCACCGCGCTCCTCACGCTGTCGCGCCTGGATTCGAACGCCACCAAGGCACTCGCGCGCTCGATGTACGAAAGCGATCCCAATGACGCGGTGCGCACAGCCGCGATGGCGGTGTACGCGCCGCTCGCGGGCGCGGAAGCGATTCCGCTGCTGACCGAAGCAACATCCGTCGGCCGGTCGACCAACATGCGGCTCACCGCCGCCTTCCAGCTCGGCCGGACCGGAGACCCGCGTGTCGCCGGCGCACTCGTCCGTCTCACTGATCCATCCGAGCCGCGCAACCTTCGCACCGGCGCGCTCGACGCACTGGCACAGTTGAAGGATTCCGCCTCAGCCATTGGCATCGCATCGAAGGGTCTTGCGGATTACGACCCACTCTTCGCGGTGCACGCAGCCGGCGTGCTCGGCCGGACCGGCGGAGCGGCCGGCCGGAGCACGCTGCAGGCGGCGCTCCGGAAGGAGTCGCGTGTGACCGTGAAGGCGGCGATCACCCAGGCTCTTGCGCCGAGGAAGTAACCCCCTCGAAGGCGGCGCCCCGGAACCGGTGCTCCGCTCTCGGGTACAGGCTGTGAATGATCGCCGCTCTGCTTTCCATCGCGATCGCGATGCAGAATCCCGCGCTTCCGCAGGTCGCGATCGAGCGCCGCCTTGCGGCCGATCTGCAGCTGGGCGTTGGAGACACCGTCGAGGTCTCGCCCGCCGCTGATTCAGCGGGTACCCGCGCAGTCGTCGCTGCGATATATGAACCCGCGCCTGATCCCGCCTCTGTCCTCAAGCGCGAATACCGGCTCCGGATGCACTTGCCGGCGCTCGCCCTCCTGCTCGGCGCGCCCGATCGCGTCGATCGCTTCGGCGTCGCGCTCCAGCCCGGCGCGTCACCCGATTCAGTGGCCGCACGGCTCAATGCCATCGCGTTCGGATTCCGCGCGTTTCCTTCACGCAGTATTGCGGCGGAATCGTCCCAGACCTTTCTCGTGGTCAGCCGATTTCATCGCGCGATCGCCGTCATCTCGATCGTAGCGAGTGCCGTGTTTCTCCTCTGCATCATGCTGCTCAAGGTCGAGGAGCGCCGGGCCGATGCCGCCGTCATGCGCTTCGTCGGCGTCCGCCGCCGGACCATCTTCGGCGCGCTGCTGCTCGAGGCCGCGGCCATCGCACTGGTGGGCTCGGTACTCGGCACGGCGATCGCGTTCGTCGCTGGAGCGCTCACGAATCTCTACTACCAGCGTTTCTTCCAGACGCGGCTCATCTTCTCGCTCGTGACGCCCGGCATCATTCTCTTCAGTGTCGCCCTCTCCCTGGCCCTCGGGCTCGGTGCCGGCGCGCTTGCCGCACTGCGACTGGTGCGTACCCGGCCGATGGTGCTCTGGGGCCGCGGCTGATGGCAACCGGCTGGGGAATCCGGAATCTCGCGCGGCATCCGCTCCGCACGGCGCTTTCGCTGGTGGGAATCGCGGTCGCATCGGCGATGCTGCTCGACATGGTGATGCTGAGCGGCGGAATCGAGCGCTCGTTCGAGCAGTTGCTCCTTGGACGTGGTTACCAGATCAGAATGACGCCAAAAGGCACGTTGCCCTTCGATGCCGAGGCGACAATCACGAACGCGACCGCCGTGCTCGAGCACCTCCGCGCTGAGTCCGCCATTGCCGCCGCGGGCGGCGTGCTGGGCACCACGCTCTACGCCCGGCGCGCCGATACGCTCGTGACGCTGTTTGGATACGGAATCGATCCGCGGGCACAGGCGCTCTATCAGGTGGAAGCAGGCAGTGATCTTGCGGCCGATGATTCGGCAGGCGTGCTGGTAAGCCGCGCTGCGGCGGCGGCTGCATCCGTCGCACTCGGCGATACGCTGCGGCTCGTCGGCCGGCTCGATCCGCAGGTCGCGGCCGCTGCACGTGAGCGCGCGCTCGTGGTCCGCGGAGTGGTGCGCTGGCTCTACGACTACCGCGGCCAGCGGTCTATTGGCACCACGCTCCGGACGATGCAGGCGCTCTCGGGCCAGGACGGTGCGGATGCTGTGTCGGTCGTCGTGGTGAAGGTGAAGGACGGGCTCGACGTGGCCGCCGCCGCTGACACCCTGCGCGCGCACTTCTCGACGCTCGAAACGAACAGCGTCGCGGACCTGGTCGTCTATTTTCGCCAGCGCCTGGTCTACTTCCGGCAGCTTTCCCTGATCCTCGGCACGGTGAGCCTCGTCGTGACCGTGCTGCTCGTCGCCACCCTGCTCACGATCACGGTCAACGAGCGCCTCGGCGAGATCGCGACACTCCGCGCGATCGGGGTGAGCCGCGGCCGCGTGATTCGCCAGGTACTGGTCGAAGGTGCCGCACTGACGGTGCTCGGTGCCGCCGCCGGCATCGCGCTGGGCCTCGTCACCGCGCAATATCTCGACGCGATTCTCACCAGCTTTCCGGGATTGCCGGCGGCATTCTCGTTCTTCGTGCCGCGCGCACGCGCCATCGCACAGGCGGCTGCCGTACTGCTCGCGACCGGATGTCTGGCCGGCCTATATCCCGCGTGGCTCGCCGCGCGCGCACCGATCGCGGCGACGCTTCGGGCGGAGGCCACGTGAGCCTGCTCGTCGCGCGCGACCTGCGCAAGGATTACCCGATGAACGGCGAGATCGTGCACGCCCTGCGCGGTGCATCGCTCGCCGTCGAGCGTGGCGAGTACGTCGCGATCGTGGGGCCGTCCGGCAGCGGCAAATCGACGTTGCTGCAGCTGATCGGCGGGATCGACACGCCGTCGTCGGGCTCGGTCGAGGTCGACGGCACGCGCCTCGAATCACTCGGCGACCGCGCGCTCACCCGGCTGCGCCTCCTCCGCCTCGGATTCGTCTTTCAGCGATTCCATCTGCTGCCGGTGCTTACGGCGCGGGAGAACGTCGAGCTGCCGATGTCCGAAGCCGGTACCGGCAAAGCTGAACGCCGCGCACGCGCGCTGAAGCTGCTCGACTATGTCGGGCTCGCGGCCCGCGCCGACCACCGGCCGACGCAACTCTCCGGCGGCGAGATGCAGCGCGTAGCAATCGCCCGCGCACTGGCCAATCGTCCCGCGCTCCTCCTGGCCGATGAGCCCACCGGCGAGCTCGATGCTACGACCGGCGCGGAAATTCTTGCGCTCTTCCGGCGGCTGAACGCGGACGGGACCACGCTCGTGGTGGTCACACACGACGAACGCCTCGCAGCCGAGGCGGGCCGCGTCGTTCACATGCTCGACGGCCGGGTTCGCGACTGATGCTGTTCACGCTCGCGTTTCGGCACCTTGCCGTCCGGAAGGCGCGCGCGCTCGTGCTGCTCGGCGGCTACGCGCTCGGCGTCGGCGTGATGATCGTGCTGTTGTCGGTGGGTGAGGCGATGCTCGCCCAGTCGCGCGACGTGGCGCTCGTCGGTGGCGGAGAGGTGACGGTGCTGCCACAGGGGATCGACATCGAAGCGATGCGCACAGGCGGCGTGAGCGGGATGTTCTTCGGGATCGACCGCGCGCGCTATGTGGGACGCCAGCTCATCGGCGGACCGCGCGAAGCTGGCGCGGTGCGCGCGGTTGCGCCGGCAATCGAGAACAAGCTGCTCTATCTTCGCGCGAGCGGTCGCACAGTGGTGACGCGCGCCGGCGGGGACATTCCGAGCCGGGCTCGCGCTGTGGGCGCCGCACTCGACGTCCGCTCCGGCAGGTGGACTGACACTCCTGCCGACCGCGCGTACATCGACCCAACGCCACAGCAGCTCTACGATGAGCTGGACCACTTTCACCTGCCACCGATCGCCGATTCTACCTGGGGCGAGTGGCACTACTTCAACGTGGTGACCGGCCCCTCCGAATGGTGGT
>JBDTQV010000082.1:0-8161 GCA_039932015.1 Gemmatimonadota bacterium
GGGTGCGACAACGCCACTCAACCGCTGGACCCGCCGTCGTCGCATCCCATCGCAGCGGCCAAATCTCAGCATTCTGCTGTGGGTTCGTACACGGTCTATGCGAGCGGCCTCAACAACCCGCGCGGTCTGACGTTCGATTCGGACGGAAACCTGTACGTGGCCGAGGCCGGAGCGGGCGGTTCGACATCGACAGTAGGGCAGTGCGAGCAGGTTCCGGATCCAGTCGGTCCCTATCTGGGCGGCAACTCCGCACAGATTACGAAGATCAGCCCCGCCATGGTCAAATCGACTGTCGTCGCTGGCTTGCCATCGACGATCAATGCGTTGGGACTGGTGAGTGGACTATCGGGACTGGAGTTCGTGAACGGCGCGCTCTACGCAATCATTGACGGCGCCGGATGCTCACATGGCCACCCGGAGACTCCGAACGGAATTATTCGGGTCAACACGAACAACGGCACATGGAGCCAGATCGCAAACCTGAGCGCGTTCTATCAGAGTCACCCAACTCTGAACATCGAGGAGGACGATTTCGAGCCGGATGGAACGCCGTACAGCATGGTCGGTGTCCGAGGCGATCTGTACGTCGTCGAGCCGAATCATGGTTCGCTGGAGCGGGTCTCCCTCGACGGCGCGATCACGCGGGTTGCCGACATTTCCGCGCAGTTCGGTCACATCGTGCCGACCACGGTCTCGTACCACGGAAACTTCTTCGTTGGGAATCTGAACACGTTCCCGGTCGTTCCAGGGAGCTCCCAGATCACGAAGATCACTCCATCGGGCCAGATGAAAACGTGGGTGACGGGTCTCACGACCGTTCTCGGCAGCGCGTGGGATGGGCGAGGCAGGTTGTACGTTCTCGAATCGACGACGGCGCCGGGTGATCCAGCGCCGATGACGGGCAGAGTGCTGCGTGTAGAACCGTCCGGAGCCACGACGGTAATCACCGACGGGCTGTTTCTCCCCACGGCAATGACAATGGGACCCGACGGAAATCTCTATGTATCGAATGTCGGATTTGGTCCACCGCCGGTGGGTCTAGGCCAGGTCCTGAAGATTCAGCTCAACTAGTTGGCGAGAATTCGCGGCCGCCCGGACGGCAGGGACGACGGGCGGCCGCCGGGTATTTCCGCAGCGTCCGCAAGCTCGCGATAATCCAGCAGCGTCTGGCCCTCCGCTTGTCAAACACGGCCTAGGCCCTCACTACGCATTCCGCTACAATTCGGGTTCACCGGTTCGGCCTGCCCGGACGCCTGTCTTCCTCAGATTCAGCCATCATGACGACTTCGATTGCACCCGACTACACCGACCTCGTTGCGCCGGCCAATGGCGAGACGATTACGCTGCGCGATGGCCGGCTCGGCGTGCCGTCGCACCCGGTCATTCCGTTCATCGAGGGAGACGGGACCGGTCCGGACATCTGGCGTGCATCCCGGCGCGTGTTCGAGGCTGCCGTCGCCAAGGCGTACGGCGCCGAGCGCTCGATCGTCTGGTTCGAGGTGCTCGCCGGTGAGAAGGCGAAGAACCGGGTCGACAACTGGCTCCCGGACGACACGCTGAAGGCAATCAACCACCATCTCGTTGCCATCAAGGGCCCGCTCACGACACCGGTGGGCGGCGGCTTCCGCTCGCTCAACGTCGCACTCAGACAGCAACTCGATCTGTACGCGTGCGTCCGGCCAGTGCGGTATTTCGCCGGCGTGCCGTCGCCGGTAAAGGCGCCGGAGCAGGTGGACATGATCGTGTTCCGGGAAAACACCGAGGACATTTATGCCGGCATCGAGTATCGCGCGGGCACCGCGGAGGTGCGCACGCTGATCGAGTTCCTCCAGCAAAAGCTCGGTGCCACCACGATCCGGTTCCCCGAGAGCAGTGCGATCGGCATCAAGCCGATCTCCGAGGAGGGTTCGAAGCGCCTCATTCGGGCGGCTTTCGACTATGCGGTCTCGCGCAGCCTCCCCAACGTGACGCTGGTCCACAAGGGCAACATCATGAAATTCACGGAAGGCGGCTTCCGTGACTGGGGCTACGAGCTTGCGAAAGAGGAGTACGGCGGCGTCGAGATCGACGGCGGCCCCTGGGTCAAGCTTCCCGGTGGATGCGTGGTCAAGGACGTAATCGCCGACGCGTTCCTGCAGCAGATTCTCACGCGTCCTTCGGAGTACGGCGTGATCGCCACCATGAACCTCAATGGCGACTACATCTCGGACGCGCTGGCGGCGCAGGTGGGCGGCATCGGCATCGCGCCGGGCGCCAACATCAATTACCGAACCGGCCACGCGATCTTTGAAGCGACCCATGGCACCGCGCCCAAGTATGCGGGGCAGGACAAGGTGAATCCCGGCTCGGTCATTCTGTCGGGCGAGATGATGCTGCGCTACATGGGGTGGGACGAGGCGGCGGATCTGATTGTGAGCTCGCTCGAGCGCACGATTTCACAGAAGCGGGTGACCTACGACTTCGAGCGGCTGATGGACGGTGCCACGCTGCTCAAGACGAGTGAGTTCGCCTCCGCGATGATCGAGAACATGTAGCTCACGAGCGGCCGCGGAAGCGGTCGATGTCGCGCCGGTCCTTTTTCGACGGGCGTCCGCGGTCCTGGAACAGCGGGGCGACGCTCCGTAGTTGGGCCGCGAGCGTCTCGCGAGCGGCGCGGCTCTCCGCGGTTTCTTCGTACAGCGTCGCGGCTTCACTCGCGGGCCCGCGCCGGCCTGACAGCCCTCGTACGATGACATGGTGCGCGTACTGGCCAAGCCGCACGATCAGCTGGTCGCCGGGCTGCACCGGCTTTGCGCGCTTCGCGCGGTCGCCGTTGAGCTCGACCTTGCCGCCTTCGATCGCCTCGGCGGCGAGCGCGCGAGTCTTGAAGAAGCGCGCTGCCCAGAGCCACTTGTCGAGGCGCACACGATCGTCCCGATCGTCCTCGTCTGCGTATTCGCTGCGCCGTGTCATGCATTCAATTATACGTCGGATCGCCGCCGTGCTCACACTGCTCTCAGTCGTCACCGCGCTGCTCGCTGCGGGTCCGCGCCCGGCTCCACCGGCGCGCCCCGCCGCTCCAACCGACTCCACCATCGCGGCGGCGACCTACGCGCTGGCGCACGGGCAGCCCTGGCGCGCCAGCCGGTTGCTTGCACCGCTGCTGCGTGACTCCGTAACCGGCCGCGAACCCGCGACCGTGTTGCTCGCCGCCGAAGCCGCCGCGGCGTGGGGTGGCTGGACGGAAGTCCAACAGCTGCTCGCCAGCGCGCGCTGGGTCGACTCGGTGGCCGGCGGCCGCGGCCGCGAGCTGCTCGCGCGTGCGGCACTCGACCGCCAGGCCGATTCGGAGGCGGTGCGACATGCGCGCCTCGCGATCGCCCGTGCGAAATCGCCGCAGGCGCGCGCCGTGCGCCTCGTGCTGCTCGCCCGCGCGCTGGACCGGATCGAGCAGCGCGACAGCGCGAGCGCCGCGTATCGGGCCGCGGCCGCCGGTCTTCCCGCCATTGCCGACTGGCTCGCCTTCCGTGCGGTGTCGATCACCGATGACAGCGCCGCGCGCGCCGCGCTCGCCGGCGGCATTACGTCGCCCGTCGTGCGCGAGCGCCTGCCGCTCGCGGAGGCACAGGCGCGCGAGCGCTCCGGTGATCTGCTCGGCGCCGCCGCACGGTACGCGGCGCTGGGGTCATGGGCCGACGCGTACCGGCTCCGCTTTGCCGCTGCCCCGCTCGACTCTGCGCGCGAGGCGCTCCGCACTGAGCTCCTGTCGGTCGTGACGGCGCGGCCCGCGAGCGCGGAGGCACGCGCCGCCACGCTGACGCTGAGCAATTTTGCCCCGCTCACGCCGGCCGAGGAGCTGGCCGTGGGCCGGAGCGCTGCGGTGAACGGCCCCGCCATCCGGACGGCGGCGTCGCTCGGCCGCGCGCTCAAGGCAGGCCTCGGCACCGACCAGGACCACTTCGCGTACGGCTCCGCGCTCTTCGATCTTCGGCGTTACAGTGAGGCCGCGTTCGAGCTGAATCTGGTTCGCGCGCCGGCGGCACTCGCCGCCAGTGCGGCCTATGCCCGCGGGCGCGCGCTCGTGCGTGGTGGCCAGGTGAGCGAAGGTCGGTCCGCGCTGCGTGAGCTGCTCAGGAAGTATCCCACCGCGGTCGAGCCCTGCGCGTCGGCCCTGCTGCTGCTGGCCGATCTCGCGGCGGACGAGCGCCGGGACACCGATGCGCGCGCTGCACTGCTGGACCTCGCGGCACGCTATCCGGCAAGCCTCCATGCCGCGCCAGCACGGTTCCGGGCGGCGATCATCGCGATTGCGGCACTCGACTTCCCGCGCGCGGCGCGCGAGCTCGACACGCTCGTGCGTCGATATCCCCAGAGCGGTGAGGCACTCGCAGCGCGCTATTGGGCCGCCCGCGCGCTCGCGAGTGCGGGCGACACCGCCGGCGCACGGGTCCGCTGGGACGATGTCGCCGGCCGCGATCCGCTCTCCTACTACTCGGCCGCTGCGGCGCGACGGCTCGGTCGGGCGCCGTGGACGCCCGCCGCCGCGCCTGACTCGTTCGTCGAAGTGCCGGACGTCGACAGCGCCCTCGTCCGTGCGGCGCAGCTCGACAGCCTGGGGATGGGCCGTGAGGCGCGATGGGAGCAGGACCGCGCGGCGCGTATCGCCGCCGCATCAGCCGAGCGCGTGCTCGCCGCGGCGGCCGCGTTCCGCCGATCCGGCCTCGTCTCGCGCGGTGTGCAGGCGGCGTGGCAGGCAATAGCGCTCGGTGCGCCGCGGGACGCGCGCACCTTTCGGCTGCTGTTTCCGCTCTACGCGCGCGCCGCGCTCGAGACGAGTGCGCGAGAGCAGCGCATCGACGCGACATTCGTGGCCGCGCTGATTCGCCAGGAGTCGATCTTCACACCGGGAGCCACGTCACCCGCCGGCGCGCGCGGGCTCATGCAGCTCATGCCGCCGGTCGGAAGGGCGCTCGCGGCGGCGGCAAAGTTTCCCCTGTGGGACCCGGTGCTTCTCTACCAGCCGGACGTCAACATCGAGCTGGGTACACGCCATCTCGCGGAGCTGATGCGCCGGTATCCGCAGCCGGTGCGCGTGCTCGCTGCGTATAACGCGGGTACCACGCGCGTCGAGCTCTGGTCGAGCAAGACCGGCATGGAAGACGAGGAGCTGTTCGCGGAGCGGATTCCCTATCGCGAAACGCGCGACTATGTCCGCATCATCCAGCGAAATCAGGACTTGTACCGCGCCCTGTATGGGCTCGCCGACGTTGGCGCCGGCGGCGCGCAGGCTGGCGGCCGCTGAACCGGTGAGCGGCGCCGGAGGACCAGCGATGCAACGCGCGCTCGCGCGGATGAACGACCCGGCAGCCGAGCTGGATACGGACGGGCGGCTCGTCTACTTGAATGCTGCCGCGGAGCGACTGTTCACGGAGTTGTTCGGCGAGGCGGCTCCGCTGGGAGCGCGCGTGCCCGAGCTGCGCGCCGACGGCACGCGTTCGCCAATTGCGCGAGCGGTCCATAGGGCGCTCACCGCACAGCGCACGGTCACCGCGTCCGAACCGCTGAGCGGCGATCGCGCGGCGGAGCTTCGGGTGCACGGCAGTGACGACGGGTGCACGCTGCTCGGGACTATTCGCGGACTGCATCCGGCCGGCAGTGTCGCACGGCATGCCGAAATCCTCGACAGCATTCGTGAGGTGTTCGTCACCTACGATACGGCGTGGCGCGTGACGTACGTGAACGCGCGAATCGATCCCTATCTCGCCGGGCTTGGGCTCACGCGGGCCGATCTCCTCGGCCGCAAGATCTGGCAGGCCCTTCCGTTTCTCGCCGACACCCCCGTACACCGCGCTGCCGAGCGCGCGATGTTCGAACGGCGTGACACGGAGGTCGAGCTGCAGTATCCCGGCTTCGACCGGTGGTTCGCCGTGCGCATCTCGCCCACGGTAGACGGCGCCGTGTCGTATTCGCGAGACATCACCGAGCGGAAGGGCGCCGAAGACGAGATTCGCCGGCTCAATCACGACCTCGAGCGCCGCATTGCGGAGTTCGAGACGCTGCTCGAGGTAATTCCGATCGGTATCGCCGTGGCGCTCGATCCATCCGCGAGCGACATACGCGTCAATCCGGCATTCTCCGAACTGGTCGGAATTCCGCCCGGCAGCAATGCCTCGGCGACGAGCACGGAGCCGGCGCGCCAGGCGCAGCGAATTTTCCAGGACCGGCGCGAGCTGACAGCGACCGAGCTCCCGATGTTGCGGGCGGCGCAGGGCGAGCTCGTTGAAGGCGATGAGATCGACGTGCTCCGCGCCGACGGGCGGCATGTCACACTGCTCTGCTATGCCGCGCCGCTGTTCGACCAGCCCGGGCGCGTCCGCGGCGCAGTGGGCGCGTTCGTGGACGTGACCGAGCGGCGGCGGCAGGAGCAGACCGAGCGCGCGCTCGCGAACGCAAGCGTCGCACTCAATTCGTCGCTCGATTATGCACTCACGCTGGCGACGGTCGCGCGCATGGCCGTGCCCGGGCTCGCCGACTACTGCCTCGTCGATCTGCTGGATGACGCCGGCCAAATGCAGCGCGTCGAGTTCGCCCATGCGGATCTCGCGAAGCAGGCGGCGCTTCGCGCGGCGTCACTCCGGAATACGCCCGATCCGGCGTGGGAAGGACATCCGATTTCCGCGGCGCTCCGAAGCGGCGACGCGACGTTCATTCCCGATATGACGGACGCGGACCTCGCGGCGTTCGCCCGGGATCCGGAGCATCTGAGCTATCTCCGCGCGCTCGCGCCCCGCTCGCTCATTTCCGTGCCGCTCATCGCGCACAGTCGCACGCTGGGCGCGCTCACGTTCTGTCATGCGGAATCGGGCCGGCGCTATACCACGAGCGATCTGGCACTGGCGCGGGACCTCGCCGGGCGCGCGGCGCTGGCAGTCGTCAATGCTCGGCTCTACCGCGCGGCGCAGTCCGAGCTCTCGCAGCGCGCGCAGGCCGAGGCCGATCTCCGGAAGTGGGCCCACATCTTCGAGCATGCCGGATGGGGCGTCATCATCCTCGGCGCCGACGGGGTCACGCTCGAAGCCGTGAACCCCGCCTTCGCACGGATGCACGGGCACAGCGCGGACGATCTTGCGGGCGCGGCGCTGACACGGCTGCTGACCGATCAGTCACGCGCGGATCTGCCCGCGCATACCGCAGCGGCCGCGGACCACGGACGGCACGGGTTCGAGGCGGCGCATGTGGGTCGCGATGGACGCGAGTTCCCCGTGCTCGTCGATCTGGTCGCCATCCGCGCCGACGACGGGCGCTTTCTGTATTACGCCGGTAACGTGCAGGATCTGACCGAACGCAGGCGCGGCGAGGAGCAGGTGAGGCAGGCGCAGAAGATGGAGGCGGTGGGACGCCTCGCCGGCGGCGTGGCGCATGATTTCAACAACATGCTGATGATCATCATCGGCTTTGCCGACTTCCTGAGTCACGCGTTCGACGCCGACGATCCGCGGCGGCTCGACGCGGAAGAAATTCGCAAGGCGGCCGAGCGCGCGGCGGGCCTCACGCGACAGCTGCTTGCATTCGGGCGGCAG
This sequence comes from Gemmatimonadota bacterium, assembly GCA_039932015.1. Lineage (GTDB taxonomy): Bacteria > Gemmatimonadota > Gemmatimonadetes > Gemmatimonadales > GWC2-71-9 > JAICUF01. Next base: position 7,560 of record JBDTQV010000082.1, read on the forward strand.
CAGTTGGTGAAGCCGCAGGCGGTCGACCTCAATGCCGTCATACGCGACATGGAGCTGATGCTCCGTCCGCTGCTGGGCGAGGCAATCGCGCTCACCAGTGCACTGGCCGCGACCGGCATCGTGCGCGCCGACCGCGGGCAGCTCGAGCAGGTGGTCATGAATCTGGCGCTGAATGCGCGGGATGCGATGGCGGGCGGCGGGCGCCTGTCGATCGAGACGCGCGACGTCGTGCTGGATGAGGATCAGGCGTATCGGCAATTCGGGCTCGACGTCGCCGGCGGCGAATACGTGCGCCTCGTGGTGCGCGACACCGGCGGCGGCATGGACGCGGTGACCCGAGCTCGCATCTTCGAGCCGTTCTTCACCACCAAGCCGCCCGCGGAGAACAGCGGCCTCGGCCTGGCGGTGGTATATGGCATCGTCTCCCAGAGTGGCGGATATATCTGGGTCGAAAGCCAGCTGCTGCAGGGTACGTCGTTCACCATCTGGTTGCCGAGTGTTACCGGAGACGCCGATGCGGCGCCGGTGGCGGCGCAGACGGCGCGAGGCGGCTCGGAGCGCGTGCTCGTCGTCGAAGACGAAGAATCGGTGCGCACACTGGC
>JBDTQV010000083.1:0-8128 GCA_039932015.1 Gemmatimonadota bacterium
GCGCAGGAGGTCATGACGCCCCGGACCCAGATGATCGGCCTCGCGGCCGACGTCAACATCGAGGCGGCCGCGGACGAGGTCGCGGCCGAGCGGCGTTCGCGCTATCCGGTGTATGTCGATTCGGTCGACGAGATCGTGGGCGTGGTGCACGCGAAGGACATCCTTACGGCGCTCCGGTCGAAGCCCAAGGACGTGATCCGGGCGATCATGCGGCCACCGCTGTTCGTGCCCGGCACCCGCGAGGTCGAGGACGTGCTGGCGGACATGAAGCGTCTCAACGTTCACCTCGCGATTGTCCTCGACGAATACGGAGGAACGGCCGGCCTGGTCACCATGGAAGACCTGCTGGAGGAGATCGTGGGTCCGATTTTCGACGAATATGACCCGCAGGTCCGCGCGGTGCCCCCCGAGGGCGCGCCGCTGGTGGATGGCGGACTGCCGATCAGCGAGTTCAACACCGAGTACGATACGTCGCTCGACGACACCGACTACACGACGATTGGCGGCTACATCTTCGGGCTGCTCGGCCGTCTCCCGCGCGTGGGCGACCGTGTCACCGTCGGCGAGCAGAACTTCGAAGTGGCCGACATGGACGGCCGGCGCGTGAAGTCGCTGCGGGTCGTTTCGGCTCCCACGGACGCTACAGCGGAAACCAAGCCGGCATAATGCTCCGCGCATCGATCGCCCCGATTCCTCCCGGCGCACTCGATCTGACCGGCGAGGCAGTTCGGCGCCGCCGAGTGCTGCAGCGCGTGGCGATGGCGCGGCTCGAGTCCGCCGGCTACGCCGAGGTCATCCCGCCGACCTTCGAATACGAAGAGATCTTTCTCCGGGCCGGCGGCGCGGCGGTCGCTGAGCGCACGATCCGTTTCCTGGACCTCGACGGCCGCAGTCTCGCCCTCCGCTATGACTTCACCGCGTCGATTGCGCGCGTCGCCGCAACCACGTTCGCCGACTCAACCCCGCCGCTTCGCTTCTGCTACTCGGGCAAGGTCTTTCGCCAGGAGCCCGAGCGCGGCGCACGCCCGCGGGAAAGCCTGCAGGTGGGTGCCGAGCTGCTCGGCGATGCCGACCTGGGCGGTGACGTGGAGATCGTGCGACTCGCACTTGGGCTCCTCGAAGACGCGGGCGTTCGCGAATACCAGCTCAACATCGGCCACGTGGGCGTGCTCGCAGCGGGGCTGGAGGCCGTCCCGGCTGAGCAGCGCATGGCCGTCCGGCGATGGATCGATCGCAAGGACCGCGGCAGCCTCGTGCGCGCCCTGGCAGACGCGCCGTCCGCCGCACGCGTGTTGGCCGAGCTGCCGTTCGTGATCGGACGGCGCGCGGCAGTCGAGCGCACGCTCGAAACGGCGCCGCCATCCGCACGGCCCGGGCTCGAGCGGCTGCTTGCGCTCGACGCGGCACTCGACGAGCGCGAGCGCGCGCACGTGCTGTACGACCTCGGTGAAGTGCGCGGACTGGACTACTACACCGGCATGCAGTTCGAAGTGTTCGTTGCCGGAGCTGGCCGGGCGGCGGGGGCCGGCGGCCGCTACGATGACCTGATGGGCCGTTTCGGGCGCACGTTGCCCGCTGTGGGTGTGTCGCTCGATCTCGACGTGCTCGCGGAAATCCAGCAGTGACGCGCCTTCGGATCGCGCTCGCCAAGGGCCGGCTCCACGCCGACGCGCTCTCCCGGTTCGCGCTCGCCGGCATTGAGCCCATGCGCGATCCGGGTCGGCGACTGCTCATTCCATCCAGCGACCCGGCGATCGATTTCCTTGTCGTGAAGCCCGGTGACGTGCCGGTGTACGTCGAATCCGGCGCGGCCGATCTCGGCATCACCGGCAGTGACGTGCTCCGCGAATCCAACGCCGATGTGCTCGAACCCCTCGAGCTTGGCTTCGGATTCTGCCGGCTCGTCGTCGCGACGCCTGCGGACACGCACTATCCGTCGCTGCCCGGCGGGATCACGCCCCGGGTGGCCACCAAGTACCCGCGGCTCGCGCAGGGATATTTTGCGTCGGCCGGTCGAGCGGTGGAGGTGATCGAGATTGGTGGGTCGGTGGAAGTGGCGCCGCTTCTCAATCTGTCACACTGGATCGTGGACCTGGTCGATACCGGCAACACCTTGCGCGCGAACGGGCTCATCGAGCGCGAGACGATTCTCGAGTGCGGTGCGGTGCTGGTGGCGAACCGTGCGAGTCAGAAGCTGAAGCTGGAGCAACACCAGCGGATCATGCGAGGACTGGAGGGGAGTTAGCGCGACGCGTCAGCCCAGGCGGCGTCAGCGCGCGCGGCCTCCCAGCCGTGCCGCCATCTCGAGCGCGGCGCGCATGCTGCGGGAATCCGCCTTCCCCGCGCCCGCGATATCGAACGCCGTCCCGTGATCGGGCGACGTGCGTGGAAAGGGCAGCCCGAGCGTCACGTTCACCGCTCGCCCGAACGCCGCCACCTTGATCGCCGTCATCCCCACATCGTGATAGGGCGCGAGCACCGCGTCGAACTCTCCACGCATGGCGCGCACAAAGACGGTATCGGCCGGCAGCGGACCGGCTGCGCCCAGCTGTTCCGCGGCCGGCGCGAGCACCCTCGGCTCCTCATCGCCGAACAGCCCCGATTCTCCGGCATGCGGATTCACCGCACAGAGCGCGAGGCGCGGTGCCGCGATGCCGAACCAGTCGCGCAGTGCCGCGATGGTTGTGCGGCCGGTGCGGACGATGCGATCGGTGGTGAGCAGGGCTGGTACATCGCGAAACGGCACATGGGTCGTGACCAGCACGACGCGCAGTTCATCAGCGGCGAGCATCATCGCTACATCGACGTCGCCGGCGAGATGCGCCAGCCATTCGGTATGACCGGGATAGGGAAATCCGGCAAGATGCAGCGCGTGCTTGTGGGCCGGGCCGGTCACGATGGCGTCGACCTCGCCGGCGAGCGCCATGCGCGCGGCGGTTTCGACGGCGTGGCCGGTGATCCGTCCGGCGCGCAGGGTGCGCGCATGGTCGGGCCGATCGCCGCTTCCGCCGTTCCACGCGCCCACCGCCAGGTGCCGTGCCGCGGGAATGGCTGCGAGCTGATCCTCGGCGCCAATGAGCGTGATCTCCGCATCGAGCGGTCTGGAGAGCGCTTCTGCAACGATCTCCGGACCGATCCCCCGCGGATCACCGAGTGTGACCGCGAGTCGCGGCCTCACTACAGACGCACGTCGATGTAGTTCGCACTCCTGAGACGTGACACGTAGCGCTGCACCGCGAGCGTCTGGGAGAGCTGGCTGCGAATCATCGTTTTCATGTCTTCGTACGAGAGATCGCCCTCGGGGCGACGCTCGGTGATCTTCACGATGGCAAATTTCGAGCGTCCATCCGGACCGGTCAGCTCGAACGCGGGAATCACCGTGCCCGAGTCGGAGTCGGCGATCTTTGCCGCGTACGCCGGCGGCACCTGTGCCAACGGCACTGACGCCGCTTCCTTCTCTTCGGCGCGATCGTGGTAGATCTGCTGCAGCGAATCGAATGACGCACCTGCGGCGACGAGCTGCGAGATCCGCCCGGCGAGTGCGCGAGCGCTGTCCACATCAGCCGGCGTGATGGTCGGCATGATGAGGATGTGGCGCGCCTGCGACTCAGTAGGTTGCGACCGCACCACCTGGATGATGTGGTACCCGAACGGCGTCTCGACGGGATCCGAAATGACGCCCGGCCTGAGCGCGAATTCGACGCGCTCGAACTCGGGAACCCAATGCCCGCGCCGCTGCCAGCCCAGATCGCCACCCTGGTCCTTCGATCCGGGATCCTGCGAAAAGCGGCGGGCGGCGGTGGCGAAATCGGCGCCCTTCCGAAGCTCGGTGACGATCGAGTCGGCCAGCGCGCGCGCGGCCGCCTTGGCGGCATCCGAGGCGCGCGGCGCAATCACGATCTGGCGAAAGGTGACCGTCGCGGGCCGCTTCTGGAGCTGCGCAGCGTTCTTCTCGTAATAGTTCCGCATCTCGCGCTCGGTTGGCGAGATCGGCTTGAGCCGGTCATGGCTCTTCAGCTTGTCGAGCAGCCGCGACCGGTAGAACGTGCGCCGCTGCTGGTCGGCGAGCCAACGCCGATACTCCTCCGGCGTGCCGAATCCCGCCTTCCGCAGCTCGTTCGTGTAGTCGACTTCGGAGGTGAAGCGCCCGCGCACTTCCTTGGCCTTGGCCTCCACCGCCTGCACGACTTCTTCGTCGGTAACCTTGATCGTCGTGTCGCGCTGGGCTTCCTGCACCATCAGCTCATCGTCAATGATATCGGAGACGATGCGCTTCCGGAGCAGCTGCATGCTGTCCGGGCTGGTCGGCAGCACCAGACCCTGCTGTGATTGTTCGCTGAAAATTTCTTCGTCCACCTGCGACTGCAGAATTGGGCGATTGCCAACGACGGCCACGACCTTGTCGGCCACCATGACGGTGTCCGGACCCACGGACGCCTTGGTGGCCGGCCGCGACGCCGCCTGGGCGTGCAGCGATGATCCCGCCATGATGAAGCAGGCCGCGGCAACCGCCGCGGCCCTGCACTGCATCGTCATCGGGTCCTTCACTTCCTCGGCGCCGGCGTGTTGGGCGCGGACTGGGTGGTCGGTGCACCGGGATTCGGCGCGGAGCCCGGCGCCGGGCGCACCGCGCCGGGCGTCATGCCCGGCGGCAGCGTTCCCGGCGGAATTTCTCCAGCCGCGGCGCGCGCGGAGTCCGCCTTGGCGCGCGTGGCGCGACCCTGTTCGAGTCCGCGCGCAATGCCGGCCTCGTAGAGCCGGTGCGGCATGCGGCTCCGCAGCATCACGGCGAGCGTCGGCGGAATCGGCCGCAACCGCGACTTGCCCGCGAGCAGCGCATCGAAATACGCCTCGAGCTTGAGACCCGCGACCTTGAGCCGCTCGCTTTCGGCAGTGCTTGAATCGCTGACATCCGGACCGGACAACCCCATCTCCATCCGCAGAGAATCGATCTGGCCGGTGTATGACTGCCGCAGCTGCGTCCACTCATCCGGCGTCAGGCCGATCTTCGCGGAATCCGCCTGCTTGAGCAGGAGCACACTGTTGGTCACCCCTCGCGCGAACTGCACCAGCTGCGAATCAGGAACGGTCTTGAGCTGCTGGATGTACTGCGGCGGGATCTGCCGCACCCAGGGAAGGAAGTCGTGCACCGTAACCTGGCCACCCTGGTACGAGGTGATCGTCTTCTTCGAATTGGCATAGGCATCCATATCGAGTACGGCCGAGCGGATCGTCGCCGGGGCATCCGAGGCAACCTTCACCTTGCGCGCAAGGCCGAGGCTGTCGAGGTAGACCGAATCCAGACGAACGCCTGCGCCCTGGTTGATCCACGCCATGAGCCGATCGTGGACAACGGACGCCGCCGGACGCTTGATGATGTGATAGCCGAATGGTGTCTCGACGATACCGCTGACGGCGCCCGGGGCAAGCGTCCATCCGGCGCTATCGAACGCCGTCACCCACTTCCCTCGCGGCGCGGCCTCCAGAAAGCCCTGATCACGCGCGCTGCCGGGATCCTCGGACACCTGGCTCGCCAGCGTGCCGAAATCGGTACCGCTCTTCACTTTTGCAAGGAAGCCATCCGCCTTCTTGCGGGCGGCCGCGCGCTCTTCGGGAACGGCGTTGGGATCGACGCGGAGCAGGATGTGCTGGAAGAGCCGGACATCGTTGCCATTGTACACGCTGTCAGCGGCGGCGGGTGTCATGTGCGTACGCCGCGCGAGCAGCGTGTCCCACCAGTGCGCCGACCGCATCTCAGCGACCTGCGGCCAGAGCGCCTCGGCGATCGTGGCGGAATCGGTGGGCAGCTTGTGCCGGGCGACCGCCTGCGCGAACAGCGCGTAGTCGGTCCAGAGATTGGCGACGTACTCCGACGCTTCGCGGTTGAGCTGGGCACCCTTCGGACCGGCGAGGATCTGTCCGAGACGCGCGGTCGGCAACGAGAGGTCGCCCGCCGTGGCGGCGACATCGGCGTGGGCCGAGAACATGTCACGGAAGTTCGAGCAGCCGGCGACACCGAGCAGCCCTGCAACGATCAACAAGCGACGCATGCCATCTCCATGAAAGGGACCTTACTTCGACTTCGACACTGCCCTGAGCGCTCGGACGAGCGCCGGAATCATCGGCTCACCGCCCAGACGTATGAGCCGGAGCGACAGCGGAACGGTACGACGCACCTCGGCCGAGAGCTGCACGTCATCGAGCGCGGCGGTCAGGCCGGCCATCCGCGGTGCGGCGCCGGCCCGGAACGTGAGCCGCGCCTCGTCACCACGCACCAGCATGTGCTGGACGCCGAGCGCCGCACCCACGACCCGGAGGCGAGCCATGTCAAGCAGCGTTTCGGCCTCCGGCGGCAGTGGTCCGAACCGCTCGCGCATTTCCCCGCGCAACTGGTCAATATCCCCAGACGAGAGGCCTCGCGCCAGTCGCCGGTACAGGTCGAGCTTGATGTCGTCATCGGCCACGTACGCGTCCGGCAGGTGCGACGGCTGGTCGAGCACCACGTCCGGCGGCAGTGGCTGCGCGTGCCCGCCCTGGCCGCGCATCGCCTTCACCGTCTCCTCGAGCCAGCGCATGTACAGATCGAACCCAACCGCGTGCGCATGGCCCGACTGCTCCGAGCCGAGCAGGTTGCCGGCGCCACGCAGCTCGAGGTCCTTGAGCGCGATACGGTACCCGGCACCGAGATCGGTGTGGTGCTCAAGCACCTTGAGCCGTTCTTCGGCGTCGGCGTCGATCGTGTCGGGCACGAGGAGGTAGCAGTACGCCCGTCGGTGACTCCGGCCGACCCGGCCACGCAACTGGTAGAGCTGCGCGAGCCCGAGGCGATGCGCGTCGTGCACCACCATCGTGTTGGCGTTGGGCACGTCGAGTCCCGACTCCACGATCATGGTGGTGACGAGTATGTCCACATCTCCCGACACGAAGCCGCGCATCACGCGTTCGAGCTGATCGGCCGCCATCTGGCCGTGCGCAACCGCCACGCGGGCGCGCGGCGCAAGCGACCGGACGCGGGCGCCGATCGTCTCGATCGTCTCGATGCGGTTGTGGACCATGAACACCTGGCCGCCGCGGTCGAGCTCCCGCGCGAACGCTTCATCGAGGAGGCCGTCGTCCCAGGGCTCGACGAAGGTCAGCACCGGCGAGCGGTCGCGCGGCGCGGTCTCGATGAGCGTGAGATCCCTGAGCCCGGCCAGCGAGAGGTGCAGCGTGCGCGGGATCGGCGTGGCCGTGAGCGTGAGCACGTCGACCTGCAGGCGCAATTCCTTGAGCCGTTCCTTGTGCTTCACGCCAAACCGGTGCTCCTCGTCCACGATCAACAGGCCGAGGTCCTTGAATTCGACATCGTGCGAAAGCAGCCGGTGGGTGCCGATGATCACGTCGATGTTGCCGTCCGCGAGCCGGGCGAGCGCCGCCTTCTGCTCCTTCGCCGTGCGGAAGCGCGAGAGTACTTCGACCTTGACGGGATAATCCGCCAGCCGCTCGGCGAAGGTGCGCCCGTGCTGCTCCGCGAGAATCGTCGTGGGCACGAGCACCGCGACCTGCTTGCCGCCCTGCACCGCCTTGAACGCCGCGCGCACCGCCACTTCGGTCTTGCCGTAGCCGACGTCGCCCACGAGGAGCCGGTCCATCGGGCGCGCCTGCTCCATGTCGCGTTTGATGTCCTCGGTGGCTTTTCGCTGATCGGGCGTGTCCTCGTAGAGAAAGCTCGACTCGAGCTCGCGCTGCCATTTGCCGTCGGGCGGAAACGGGTAGCCGCCGGTCACGCTGCGGCGGGCATACAGATCGAGCAGCTCGGCGGCCATCTGCTTGATCGCCTTCCGCGTCCGGTCGCGAACCTTCTGCCACGAGGAGCCGCCCAGGCGGTGCAGCTTGGGAGGCGGACGGTCGCCGTCGTCGCCGGCTTCGCGATATCGCTCGAGCTGGTCGAGGCGATAGAGCGGCACGTTGAGCCGGTCTCCGCCTTCATATTCGACGACCGCGACCTCGATCGTGCTCTCGCCCACGCGCACCGTGTCGATGCCACGGTAGATCCCGATGCCGTGGTCGAGATGCACGACGTAATCACCGACCGTGAGCGCGCCCGTGGCGGACGACGGCGCCGCCTGCCGGTAACGTCGCGCGCGGC
>JBDTQV010000084.1:0-8117 GCA_039932015.1 Gemmatimonadota bacterium
CATTCGACCTGCACTCCGATGGCGCATATGCCGAGAAGCTCTGGGTCGACACGCCGGGCTCGATGTACCACCCGCGCGTGTCCCCCGAACAGCTCGTGGAGGGCCGGCACTTTCTCTCGATGGACGGCAAGGAAGTGTTCCGGCACGCCGTGGTCCGCATGCCCGAATCGGTCCGCGCGGTGCTCGGCCGCATCGGTTTCTCGCCGGCGGACCTCTCGCTGCTGATTCCGCATCAGGCGAATCTGCGAATTTCTGAAATGGTGCAGAAGTCGCTGGGTCTGTCCGATGCGCAGGTGTACAACAACATTCAGCACTACGGCAACACCACCGCAGCGACCATTCCAATCGCGCTCGACGAGTGCGTGCGTACCGGCCGCATCGCCCGCGGTGATCTGCTGGCGATGACGGCATTCGGCTCGGGATTCATGTGGGGAAGCGTGGCGGTGCGCTGGTAGCCAGTCAGGCACTCTCCAACGGATACTTGCGCCAGTAGTACTCGGGCGTCCGTGTGGCCCGCGCGCGATAGAGCTGCTCTTCGTCGTCCTCCAGCTCGTGGACGAACAGATGCAGCGACCCCGGCCAGAGCGTCGCCTGGAGCGACCAGTTGCATGCCGGTGCATGGAGCACCCACTGCAACGCGCCACCGCCGGCGTCGGTCAGATGGATTTCGCTGGCGCGCTCGAGCTCGACTGTTGCCGGAATCCCGGCAATCGCGGCCTCGATTGGATCCCACTGCAACTCCGCATCAGTCCAGGAGTTGAAGGTCACGGTGCCATGTACCGGCACTGCCCCCTCCTGCCCCTCGATCTCCGCCTCCCACTCTCCCAACAGGTCCCACGCGTGATCCATGGGCCCGATGTCCGGCACCTCCACAGTCGGATGTCTTGGCATCTCGGCTCTCCCCGTATCTGGTTCAGGGTGCGGGCCCGGATTGGCCGCTGAATCTTTCGATTCTATGTTTCGTAGTGTAACGCGGCTTCCGAACCCTCCACCGTTGTGAGGCTGACAATGTTTTTTGGCACTTTATACGGCACCGCCGTCGTCCTGGCGACCTTCATGGCCGGGGCCGGCGGCTATCTTTTTTCCCGCTCCTTCGTCCGCCATCGCCTGCGGTTTGTCGATGCCGTCCAGTCGCCGGTCGCGCCGCTCATCGTTGCTGCCGTTGGCTTCGTCGCCGCCTGGCCGCTTACCCTGCTGCCAGTAGTCACCATTTCGGCAGCGGTGATGTTCGGGCTGGGCTGCGGCTTCGGTACTGCCAGCGGGGTTCGGGCGCTTCGTCGCGGAGACGCGATTTCGCGCCGGCTCAATCCCTGATGCATACTACGCGCCGCCGGCGAATGTTCCTGTCTCCTGCATCACATTCGGCGCTTCGAGTTTGTTGAATGGGCGACGCCGGCGGCGTGGAGAATCGCACACCGCGTGGTATGTTTCAGGATGGCCAATGTTACGTGTGCACGCTGTGGTGAGACCCGGGAGCAGATGCCGTTCCGGCCGTTCCAGAACGAGCTGGGTCTCAGAGCCTACGAGCAGATCTGCAATGTGTGCTGGAGCGAGTGGCTCAAGACCCAGCAGCAGCTCATCAACCACTACGGACTGAACCTGCGGGACCCGAAGGCGAAGGAATTTCTGTTCTCGAACATGGAGCAGTTTCTGTTCGGTCCCGCCGGCGCGGCTACCAGGTCGTTCCCGCCTTGAGGATGAGATCGATGCCGGGGTCGCCGGGCGCCAGATCTTCACCCAGTCCGATGTGCCACTCCCGCCCGTTCCGCCCCTGCCTGATCCAGCCAAAATCCCCAGTCAACTCGCGCCGATCCAGTGACCGGAGCGTCGTGCCGTGGTAATACGGGGTGTGATAGAAGAGGTATCCGTAGATCGACTGTGACCCCCGGAAACGGAACCTGAGTCCGGCGGATGCCGACCCGAAGGTCGTGCGCTGATATGCCGCGAGTGCACCGTGACTCGGCGTGATGCCGACCCCGAGGGTGCCCTCGAAGGTGAAGCGGTGAGCGAGCGGAAGCAGTGCCGTTTGCACCATGTTGAGCGACACCGTGCCGCGCCCGTACCCGGCGGGGCCGGTCGCGGTGGGAAGTGTCAGCGAGACGACGGACTGGAGTGCCTCGCTGTGGCGCACACCAAACGTCGCGCGAACATCGCCGAGCGCCGCGTCATCTGGACGAGGGTGGACGGACGTGCCGTCCGGCAGGGTGAATTCATACCCGAAGGTGTTTTTGGGTCGGGCCTGACGCGCACGCTGCCGAAAATGAATCAGCTTGTGGTAGGCGAGGAAAAAACCATCGGCGAAGCCTCCGTATGCGCCGGTGAGCGCGGCGTCGACCCGCCCGAACGTGCGCGCCGAGAAATCGTGCAACACGCCGACTTCGACCCGTAGGATCTCCGCGTCCAGCAGGTACGCCGCCGGCTTCACCGAGTCGGACTCGATGGCGTTGCCGTACGCCAGCGTGATCGACGCACGCCACTTCTCGGGTGAGAAGACCACGTATGGCTGCGCGTAGACTCCGCTGCGTGAAGCGGATGTCGGATTCAGCGGCTCGTGCGCAGGCATGCCCTGGCTCGCAAGCGCGCGCGGGCATGAGGCGGCGCACGCGACAGTCAGCAGCAGCGTCTTCACGCAATTCCCTGAGGCAGGTCTCGATCGATGCTGATGGAATTCGGCGTGAAGAGTAGCGGTGAGGGGGAGTGCAGTGAAGCACCGGCAACGTGAAACGGGCGGCTCGCCATCGAGCCGCCCGTTTCACTGATGCGTCCCCAGCGTCAGGGCACCGTTGTGCCGCGCCGCCCGACGAAGAGCCGGTAGATGAACAACAGGATCATTGCGCCGATGACCGAAGCAATGATGCCGGGACCAGAGCCCGGATCGCTGTACCAGCCGAGCGACCGCCCAAGGAAGCCCGCGATGAACGCGCCGGCCACACCGAGCAGCATCGTAATCAAAATCCCACCAGGATCACGGCCAGGCATCAGGAACTTGGCAATCGCGCCAACAACCAGACCGATGATCAGGGTCCACAAAATGCTCATTGCAGCCTCCCGTGTGAACCGAAACGAGCGAGCGAGTACGGCGATTATAGGCTGGACGCGCTTTCCGGTCTGTGAGGAGGCGCACAGGGGTCAGGGAATGCACAACGCGTCTACCACGAGTCCGCACGGGTAGGCGGCGCAGCAGCGCGAGGTGGCGGCGCAACGGTCGGACGGTCGGGGCTGGTGGGAGCGGGGGCGGGCGCGCGGTTGACGATGCCATGAATCAACGTACCGAACACGACGGCAGTGTGAGCAGCCGGATCTTCATATGGCCGCTCCTCCGCTGGCGGGCGGGCGATGGCGCCTCCGATCAGCGTATCCGCCAGCGCACGAGCCACGCCGGGTACGTCGACCGAGCGGAACTGACCCGCCGCCATGCCCAGTCGCAGCACGCCTCCGAACTGCTGCTCGAGGCGGCTTCGCACCTCGCGCGCGTATCCGGCCGCTGCTTCCGGCGAGCCGGTGCCGGCGAGTGTCTCGCGCAGCAGTACGGCCTGCGCCGGCTCCGAGAGCAACTGCCACCAACGCTCGATCGTCTCGCGCAGCAGCCGTGCGGGGTCTCGCTCACCCATGGCCCAGCCGGCGGGCAGTCGTTTCCGGCTTTCATCGAGCACGGCGTTGAACAGTGCTTCCTTGTTGGGAAAGTACCGGTACACGGTTCCCACCGTAACGCCGGCGCGCGAGGCGATTTCCTCGACCCGTGTCGCCAGGTACCCGGTCTCGCCGAAGCACTGCACGGCGGCTTCGAGCAACTCGGCTGGCCGCGCATCCCGCCGACGCTGCCAGCGAGATTCAGCCATGGGCATCAAATGAACAGGTGTTCATCAACGCAGGCTAGCGCACCAGTCGTGCCCTGACAAGCCGGAACGAAAAAGGCGAACGGGATCCTCGTCCGCCTTTCCTCGCCGGTCGTTCGGACCGTTGAACCCTAGCGGTCGACCTTCCTCGGGTCGGGCTTGTCTCCCAGACGGGCGGTGACACTTTCGCGGCGGCGGTTCCGCATCACTTCGATCTTGAAATCTTCGCCCTGGTCATAGCTCTGCAGAATGCGCATCAGGTGCGCCGGTCCGGTCGGCTTCCGGCCGTCCACGCTCAGGATCACGTCGCCGCCCTTGAGGCCAAGCTTCGACTCCTGAGGCACGTTGATAACGAGCACCCCCTCGGTCGTGCCGAAGTAGCTGCCGAGGTCCCCGTTGAGCGGCGCGAGCTCGAGGTTGGAGAGCGGCGAGCCGAAGAAGGCGCGGTAGCGGTAGGCGCCGGGCGCGTCGGACAGCGCCCCCGAATAGCTCCGCTCCATCACACCCGGAAACAAGGTGTTGGATGGCGTCTTGAAGAACGTCGTTTGCGAATCGATGTTCATGGTCCATACGCGGTTGGATGTCAGCGCGGCAAGGTCACCGGCGTCGTCCTCGGACGTGACGAGCCGAACCGTCCGGCGATCCTTCCCGCGGCGGAATTCGATGGGCACCGTCGTCTTGGGCGAGAGCCTGGCGGCAATCTCGACCAGGCGCAATCCCGGCATCGACTGCTCGCGCCCCACCCGCACGTTGTCTCGTTCGGTGAGCGACTTACCGTCGATCCGCGTGATGACGTCGCCGCTCCGGATGCCGGCCTTTGCCGCGGGGCCGCCGGGAGTGACGCTCTCGACGAGCGCCCCAACCGAGTCGCTGGCACCCGCCTCGAGATTCACCCCGAGCCCGAGGCGCGCGTGGCGAGTGAGCAGGACGCCCATCACGCGATCATTCGGCATTTCCTGTATCCTGACCTGGGCGCGCGGTGTGATCGGATCCTGCTGTGCGACAAGCGGAGTCGCGGCGAGCGCGGCGATCACTGGAACAATCCACTGCACCTTCATTGATTCTCCTCGGGGCTCACAGCCCCACGTTGCTGGCGCGAGTCACGTGTACATCCACGAGCGCATCGAGCAGTCCGACGCGTTCGCGCCAGAGCTCGAGCATCTGATCCTCCCGTACGCTCCGGACCTGCTGCATGCGTTCGAGCTGCACCTCCTGGAGCATGCTGTCGACCGCCGCGATCCTGATTTCCAGCTCGAGAGACATTCGCGCGGTGCGTCCATCTATCATGCGAGTGTCCGGGTCGTATTCGCGGAGCGCGGTCTCGAGCACCTGTGACCGCTCTCTGGCGGCCGCGATCGCCGCGGCAGCGCTCGCCTGCTCCGGATGGGCCATGCCCCCACCGATTACGACCACCGCAACCGATGCCGCGGCCAGAAATCCGGCCATGGCGGTCCACCGCTTCCGGACGACCCGGCCATGCTCGGCCGCGTAGCGGGCCCGGACCTCGGGCCAGAGATCTCGCGCAGGGCGCAGCGCCGGGAGTGCCTTGAGGTGGGCTACCCGCTGGTGCAGACGCTCGAGCTCGGCACGACACGCGGCGCATTCCTCGAGGTGACGGCGCGACGTCTCTTCGCCCGGCTCGATTCCGGGCTCGCGCAGGGCGAGCAGCGCCTCCATCGTCAGATGACTCATATTGCCGCCTCCTCACCCAGCCAGCGGCGGAGCTTTACGTGCGCCCGTGCCAGCTGCGACTTCGAAAAACTCACCGTCTTGCCCATCATCTCCGCGATTTCGTCGTGCGTGTATCCCTCGACATCGTGCAGCCAGACGACGGCACGGGACGTTTCGCCAAGTCGTTCGAGCGCCGCCTCCAGATCCATGCGAAGCGCGGTGTCCTCTCGCCGCGACGGTACCACCTGGTCATCGAGCTCGTCGGTGTCGCGGTACTTGTTCCGGCGGAGCCGCATGAGCGCCTTGCTCGCCGCAATCGTCCGGATCCAGCCCCACAGACTTCCGTCCCCCCGGTAGCGCTGCAGACTCCTGCACACCTCGAAAAACGTTTCCTGGACGACATCCTCCGCGTCTTCCGCAGTCCGGCAGATGCGGCGGGCGAGCCCGTACACCGGACGTTCGAACGCCCGGTAGAGCTTCTCCAGCGCCGCCGGATCGCCGCGCCGGGCATCGGCGAGCACCGCGTCGGCATTGGCGACGAAGTAGGAGTCCATGGGTTCGGTCCGGGCCAGGGTCATGGTACCGGTAGAGATGCGAGCGAGGGGTAGAACGTCGCACCCGCTCTATATTGGGATATGCCTGACGCACCGACAGCCGCGAATCTCGAGATCTGGCTTCACCACCTGGGTGATGAGGCGGACGCCGCCTTCCTGTACCACGAGCTTTCAGCCGCCGAGCGCGATCCGAAGAAGGCAAAGCTCTACAAGCAACTCGCGCATGTCGAGGAGCGCCATGTGGAGATGTGGCGCACGCTGCTCCAGGAGCACGGCCGGGAGGCGCCGATTCCCACTCCGTCGTTCGGCGCGCGCAGCCGGGCCTGGATCGCCCGCCGGGTGGGGAGCGGTATTTTGCTGCCCATGCTGCTCCAGGAGGAGGGGCGCGAGGTAAAAGGCTATTTGAATCTGTACCAGGAGGCGCCTGAAGGAGCTACCGGGCCAACGGCACTCCGCCTCGCGAAGGAATCCAAGGAGCACGCCCAGACGCTGGCCCGGATGGGCGGCGGCTCGAGCGAGCCATGGCACAAGATCGGCGCCGGTGGCTTCGTCCGAAACGTCGTGTACGGCTTCAACGACGGTCTCACCGCGAACTTCGGCCTCGTTGCGGGAATGATCGGCGCGCAGGCGAATCTTGGCCTCGTGTCTCATGCCGCGATCGTGGCCGGCCTTGCCGGTGCCGTGGCCGATGCGCTGTCGATGAGCTCGTCCGGTTACCTCGCCGCCAAGAGCGAGCGCGAGGTGTTCGAGCATGAGATCGCCATGGAGCGCGAAGAGATTCGCCTCATGCCCGAGCTCGAGCGCGAAGAGCTGAGCCTTCTCTACCAGGCGAAGGGCATCCCGGAGCAGCAGGCCGAGCTGCTGGCCACGCAGGTCATGTCGGATCCCGAGAAGGGGCTCGAGGAAAAGGTTCGCGAGGAGCTGAAGATCGGCGAGGCGACCAGCACGCCGTTCCGCGAGGCCTGGATCACGGGACTCGCGACCGCCTTCGGGGCCTTCATTCCCGTAGCGCCATTCCTGTTCAGCACCGGGCGCTGGGCGATAGTTGCCTCGTTTGCGATTGCGATGCTCTCGCACTTCGGCGTCGGCGCCGCGCGGAGCTTCTTCACCGGCCGGGGCGCATTCCGGAGCGGGCTCGACATGTTCGTCGTAGGGCTCGGAGTGGCCGCTGTGGGGTATTTCGTGGGAGAATGGCTCACCCACACGCTGTAGGCGGGCTCCGCTGGGGGCTCTGCTGCCAATTTCTCGATTCGCCGATTCGCTTTCGAACGGCGACCCACCGTTACGTCAGCGGTCTTGCCGCGGCCGATGCGCGGGAATACCTCGCGTCGATCGCGCGCGACAACGCGGCCGCCCTTCTCGCGGCGGTCACCCGCTGCGCCGAACTCGGCATCGGCGCCTTCCGTATGAACAGTCAGATCCTGCCGCTCGGCACGCATCCGGTGAGCGGGTATGAACTCGCTGATCTCGATGCCGAAGGCACGATCACGACGGCTTTTCGCACGGCGGGCGCACGCGCGAAGGCTCTGAACGTTCGGCTGAGCTTTCATCCGGACCAGTTCGTGGTGCTCAACAGCGAGCGCGAGGAGGTGGTGCAGTCGGCGCTGGCGGAGCTCGCCTTTCAGTCGACAACGGCCGAGCTGACTGGCGCGGACACGATGGTCGTGCACGCGGGAGGGAGCGCCGGCGGCGTCGCGGCAGCGCTCGAGCGGCTGGAGCGTGGCATCGAACGGCTCACGCCACCGGCACGGGCCCGGCTCGCGCTGGAGAACGACGATCGCCAGTTTGCCCCCGCCGACCTGCTGCTGGTGTGCAACCGGACCGGCGTTCCGCTGGTCTACGATGCGCACCACCACCGCTGCCGGCCTGACGGACTGACCGCAGCAGCGGCGACCGAAGCGGCCGCCGCTACGTGGAACGGGCGGGAGCAGTGGGTGCATCTGTCATCGCCTCGCGATGGCTGGGATGCGCCGAACCCGCGCCCGCACGCGGACTACGTGGAGCCGCCGGATTTTCCAGACGCCTGGTACGGACGCACCCTCACGATCGACGTCGA
>JBDTQV010000085.1:0-8045 GCA_039932015.1 Gemmatimonadota bacterium
CCGCGACGATGCTGGGCCAGAGCAAGACGGCGTACCAGGCCGAGATCGACAGCGCGTGCGAGCTGATCGACTTCCTCCGCCTGAACGTGCACTTCGCCGAGCGCATCTATCAGGAGCAGCCGGCGTCGGCGCCGGGCGTGTGGAACCGGATGGACCACCGCCCGCTCGAGGGATTCGTCTACGCGATCACGCCGTTCAACTTCACCGCCATCGGTGGCAACCTGCCGACCGCGCCGGCGCTGATGGGCAACACGGTTGTCTGGAAGCCGGCAGCCACAGCGTCGCTCAGCAACTGGCTCTTCTACCGGCTGCTGCAGGATGCGGGGCTACCGCCGGGTGTCATCAACTTCGTTCCCGGCAATGCCGTCGAGATCAGCGGTGAGCTACTCGCCGACCCGATGCTCGCCGGCATCCACTTCACCGGTTCCACGCCGGTCTTCCATTCCTTGTGGAAGACGGTGGGCAACAACCTCGATCGCTATCGGAGCTACCCGCGCCTCGTGGGCGAGACCGGCGGCAAGGATTTCGTGGTGGCGCACGCGAGCGCCGACGTCGAGGCCCTCGCCGTGGCGCTCGTCCGTGGGGCGTTCGAGTATCAGGGACAAAAGTGCAGCGCCGCCTCCCGCGCCTATATCCCGGACACGCTCTGGCCGTCGCTCCGCGACCGGATGGTGGAGCTGATGGCCACGATTCGGATGGGCGACGTCGCCGACTTCCAGAATTTCATGGGTGCGGTGATCGACGCGCGGGCATTCGCGCGCATCAAGGGTGCGCTCGAGAAGGCGCAAACGGATGCGGGCGTCACAATCGTTGCGGGTGGCGGGACCGACGATTCGGTGGGCTACTTCGTGGAGCCGACGCTCATCCAGGCAGAGGATCCGAAGTACCGCCTGATGTGCGACGAGCTGTTCGGGCCGGTGCTCACGGTGCACGTGTATCCGGCCAAGCGGTGGACCGAGACGCTCGCACTGGTGGATGGGACGAGTCCGTACGCGCTGACGGGTGCGGTGTGGGCGCAGGATCGCGCCGCGCTGGTCGAGGCCGATCGCGCGCTCAGAAACGCCGCCGGTAACTACTATATCAACGACAAGCCCACCGGTGCCGTGGTGGGGCAGCAGCCGTTCGGCGGCGCACGCGCGAGCGGCACGAACGACAAGGCGGGCTCGATCCTGAACCTGCTCCGATGGGTGTCTCCGAGAAGCATCAAGGAGACGTTCGTTCCGGCGCGCGAGTACCGGTATCCGTTCATGAGCGCGGAGTAACCCGGCTCGTGAGACGGATGGCTGCGCCGCTCGCGTTCGCGCTGGCGGCGCTCTGCTTTACGGGCGCGGCACTCCAGGCACAGGCAATCGCGTACACCGCCGCCGCGCTCGCATGCGTGCAGTTCGATGAGCGAATTGAAAGTGACATCCATGGCGAGGCCGGCGGCCGGCCGCGCGACGATGCGGCCGGCCGTGTTGCGCGCTGGATCGTGCGCGCGAGACCGGCCGGGGGTGACTCCCTAAAGATCGAGGCGTGGTACGATTCGCTCGCGCTCTGGCGCACCACCGACGACGTACGGCGTTCGCCAGACACCGACGGGATCGTCGGCGGGCGATACCGTGGCATGCTCTCGGCGGCGGGCGCGTACCGCTCGGTGGCGCGGCCGTTCATGCCCGACGAAGTCGCCGAGTACGCCGATCTGCGCGATGCATTCCAGGAACTGTTGCCGCCGCTGCCGCCGCGGCCGCTCCGGCCAGGTGAGATCTGGCGAGACAGCACCGGATTCGAGCTCCAGCGGCTCGGTGACAGCACCGCGACGGGAACTGTGCTGCAGCGCTACCGTCTCGATCGCGCGGGCGAGCGGCGCGATTCGACCTTCGCGGTGAGCGACAGCGTGATGCTCCCGATCCGGCAGAAGACGTCGGAGACCGGCGAGTTCGTGTGGCATCCCGAGCTGGGGCTGCTGCGGCGAATGCGGCGCATTACGGTCGAGACCGACGTCGTGGCGGGAAAAACATTGCGGTATCCGATCCGGTCCCGCCTGGTTCAGCGCGTGACGCTGGTGCGATCTCCGGAGACGCCCGGCGCCTGCCGATAGTCGCGGTAGTGCCACGAATCTGCTGATGCGGCCGGCGTCAGCGCGTCGTCGATCACCGCTCGGTCAGGCGAGAGGATGCACACGGGATCGGTACGCGCCGCGTCGCCCGTCAGGGCAAATGCCTGGCAGCGGCAGCCACCGAAATCCACGCTGCGGCGCGCGCAGCTCCGGCACGGCTCGCGCATCCAGTCCTCTCCCCGATACATCATGAACGCGGGCGACTCGTGCCAGATCCAGCCGAGCGGGTGATCGCGCACGCTGGAAAACTCGAGCGTCTCGATCGTTGTCGCGCCGTGACAGGGAAGGGCACGCCCGTCCGGCGCGACCACGATGTACGATCGGCCCCATCCGCCATAGCACGGCTTGGGATACTGTCCGTGATAATCCGGGAGCACGTACGTGATGCGGAGACGCCCGCGATGCCGGGCCATTCCCGCGCGAACGACCGGCTCGGCGGCGGCCACCTGCGCACGCGTGGGCATGAGCGTGTCGCGGTTCAGCAGTGCCCATCCGTAGTACTGCGTGTTGGCAAGCTCCAGACGATCGGCGCCGAGCTCGGCGGCCAGCTCGATCAGATCGCCGATGTGGTCGATGTTGGCGCGATGCAGCACGACATTGATCGACAGCGCAAAGCCGAGATCCTTGACGAGCGCGGCGGCGTCACGCTTCTGCCGGCCAGCGGCGGGTGACGTGCCGGCGATGCGGCCGGCGACCGTGTCGTCGGCATCCTGAAACGAGATCTGGATGTGATCGAGACCGGTCAGCCGCAGCGCCTCTGCCCGCGCGCGGGTCAGCCCGAGCGCCGACGTGACGAGCGTCGTGTAGCATCCGAGCGCATGGGCCCGCGCGGTGATCGCCTCGAGGTCGCGGCGGATGAGTGGCTCGCCCCCGGATAGCCCCACCTGGAGCACGCCAAGTGCGCGGGCCTCGTCAAGGACGCGCAGCCACTCGCCAGTGGTGAGCTCACCTTCGGCGCGCGTCAGTTCGAGGGGGTTGGAGCAGTAGGGGCACCGAAGCGGGCACCGGTGCGTGAGCTCTGCGAGCAGCGTAGTGGGCAGGTCAGGCGACATCGATCAGCTCCCGCGCCGCGAGTTGCTCGACGTATTCCGTCACGTCGCTCAGCACGTCTTCTTCGTAGCGCGCGCCGAGCGTTCCCGCGATCTCCTGCAAGGTATGGCGTCCATCGCAGAGCTCGAGAATTGCGACACCGGTGTCGTTGAGCAGTACGACGCCCTCCGGGTACAGTAGCACGGGCCGGCCGCGCACCGGATCGAATTCGATTCGGGCAAGCCGCCAGAGTGCCGGGATTGCGGTCGGCGACAGGGTCACTTCAGGTGTCACGATACGCGTTGTGGATCGTGTCGATCATGACCCACAACATCTCGAGCTTGAAGGTGAGCGCGTCGAACGCCCGGCGCTGCATTTCGACCGACGTGCAGTACTCCTGCACGAGCTGCAATCCATGGCGGCTGTCGCGCGGTGCCTGATCGAGGCGTGTTCGAAAATATTCGAGTCCGGCGCGATCCACCCACGGATAATGCTCCGCGAACGCGGAGATGCGCTGCCGCATGAGCCCCGGCGCAAAGAGCTCGGTGAGCGATGAAGCCACCGCCTCGATCCACGGTCGCGTCCGGCAGAACGTGACGTACGACTCGGCCGCAAGCCGAACGCCCGGCAGCACGCGCCGCTCGTCTTCCATCTCTTCGCGGGGAACGCCGAGCGCCACGCCGAGCCGGATCCACATCTCGATGCCGCCGGTGCCGGGCGTCGTGCCGTCGTGATCGACGATACGCTGCAGCCACTCGCGCCGAATGTCCGGGTCGGGGCAGTTGGAGATGATCGCGGCGTCCTTCCGCGGTATGGCGCGCTGATACGCGAGCCGGTTGGCGACCCACCCGCGCAGCTGGCGCTCGCTCAGTGCGCCGCGGTGCATCAGCTCGTGAAAGGGATGATTCGCGTAATACGATGTGCTGAATGCGCGGAGCGCGCCGGCCAGCTCATCAGGGGAAAGCGGCCGGTCGAGCCTCGGGACGGGCGGTGGCGGCGGAGCTGCGATTCCGGCGGTCACAGGGTGAACTCCATGCCGTCCCGCCCGACAACCATCCCTGCCTGCTCGACCGCCGCACGCTCCGCCGAATTCTCCAGCAGGATCGGATTGGTGTTGTTGATGTGTGTGTAGACGGCGGTGCCGGGGAGCTGGGCCAGCCGTGCAAGGCTGCCGCCGGTGCCGCCGATCGGCAGGTGCCCCATCGCGTGCGCATCGCGGGTGCTGAAGCCGCGCGAGACCAGCTCGTCGCTCGACCAGAACGTGCCGTCGAACAGCACGAGCGATGCGATGGCGAGACGCTCAGCCAGCGGTTCGTCGAATGCGCCACAGCCGGGAACGTACGCACAGCAGGCGCCGCCAGCGTCGCGCAGCAGCAGGCCAACGGTGTGGCCGGATGGTGTCGCGCCGGAGTCGAAGCGTGGCGGATGCCCGGCCACCTCGAATGCCTCGACCGTCAAGCCGGACGAGGTGCCATCGCGAAGCGTGAGTGCCACGGCGTGGCCAGGCGGCAGCGGCACGGCCGGAACGTCGGCAAAGGCGCGCGTCACGGCCAGCACGCGCGACTCGTGTTCCATCGTCCGGACGACGGCATCGGTGGCCCACACCGTGAGCCGCCCCGCTTCACGCAGCAGCACCAGTCCCAGCGTGTGATCGAGTTCGGCATCGGTGAACACGATGCCGTCGATTGGGACATGGCGCGCGGCGGGGCCGGTGGGATGCGGGAGGCGCCCGAGCTGGGTGCGGACATCCGGCGACGCATTGAGCAGAAACCAGTTCGACCCATTCGCGCTGACCGCGACGGACGATTGGGTGCGAGGGTGGGCCATGGATGGATCGAGGCGCGCGGTTCGGCAGGTGGGACACCAGCAGTTCCATTGGGGAAATCCCCCGCCGGCCGCCGTCCCGAGCAGAATGACCTTCACGGGACGGCACGAGGCTCGCCCAGCGGCGAGCCCCGCGTCATGACGAGCTAGAGCGTCGAGACGTACGCGGTGACCTCAAGGGTCACGGCGACGACTTCGGCCTGGGGCTTGGTCCAGCGCATTCCCTTACCTCACAGATGGAGACGGCCGCCTTGAGACGGCAGCCGCAGTATAGAAATTCCGCGGAGCCAGTGCAAGCGGGGGCGTCACCCCGGCTCAATGCGCCATCCCACCACCGCCGCTCGCGCGACCCTTGCGGAACATGAGGAGGAGCGGCAGCGCGCACACGAAAGCCGCGCCCATCACGAAGAACACCTTCTCGAACGCGACGACCGACGCCTGGCGCTTGAGCGTGAGGTCGAGCAGCGCGTAGGCCCTGGTCTGCGCTTCGTGCAGGGTGCCCCCCTGCCGGAGCATGCCGCGAGTCACGCCGTCGATCCAGCTGCGCGCCGCCGGGTCGGATGCCGTGAGATGCGGCAGCAGGGCGGTCCGCGCGCTCTCGGTGAAGCGCGTGAGCAGCGTGGCGGCGACCGCGATGCCGAAGCTGCCGCCGAGCTGGCGCGAGAGGTTGAAGAGACCGGTGCCCTGCGCGAGCTGTGACGGCTGAAGGTCGGCAACCGCGACCTGGGTCAGCGGCACGAAAATGCAGCCGAGCCCGACGCCGCGGAAAATCATGGGCCAGAAGAGGTCGTGCAGGCCGATGTCGAGGGTGAAGTGGTAGTGCAACCACATCGACCACGCGAAGAGTGCAACGCCGAACGTGATGATGTAGCGCGCGTCGAATTTTCCCGACGCGCGGCCCATGACCGCCATCGTTATCGCGCTGGCGATCGCCCCCGGCAGGATGACCTTGCCGGTGTCCCACGCGGTATAACCGAGGAGGTTCTGCAGGAACACCGGCAGCGCGAACACGCTCGCGTAGAGCGCAAAGCCAAGCATGAGGCCGAAGAGCACGCCACCGGCAAGCTGACGGTTCTTCAGAATGCGGAGATTGACGATGGGGTGCTCAGTCGTGAGCTCGTGCCACACGAACGAAAGGATTGCGACCGTTGCAACGATCGACTCGATGATGATCTCACTCGAGTCGAACCAGCCTTTCGATTCTCCGCGCTCGAGCAGGATCTGCAGCGATCCGATACCGCCGATCAGGAGCGCGAGTCCGAGCCAGTCGACCGAGCTCGACCGCTCATTGGCGTGCGCCGGCTCCGGCACGTAGCGCCAGCTCAGCAGCGCCGCGATCGCGCCGAGCGGAATGTTGATGTAGAAGATCCAGGGCCAGGAATAATTGTCGGTGATCCAGCCGCCGAGCGTCGGCCCCAGCGTGGGGCCCACCATCACGCCCATGCCGAAGATGGCCATGGCCTTGCCGCGCTCGCGGAGCGGAAAGACATCGAAGAGGATCGCCTGCGCCGTCGAAATGAGCGCGCCGCCGCCGATGCCCTGCACCACGCGCGATCCGACCAGCGTCTCGATCGTGTGCGCGTTACCGCAGAAGAACGAGGCGACGGTGAAGAGCACGATCGAGCCGGTATAGTAGTTTCGCCGCCCGAACCGGTCCGACAGCCAGCTCGTGAGCGGGAGGATGATCACGTTGGCGACGATGTAGCCGGTGCTCACCCAGGCGACCTCGTCGAGCGTCACGCCAAGGTTCCCCATCATGTGGGGAATCGCAACGTTCACGATGCTGGTGTCGACCAGCTCGAGCATGCTGGCCATCGTCACCGCAAAGGCGATGAGATAGCGGTACTGGTAGACGTCCGCTCGGGCGAGCTGCGGCCGAGCGGCCGGAAGTGCGGCAGCGGTCACCGGCGGCTCACTTCACCGTGATCGTGGCTTCGACCGACATGCCGGGCCGAAGCGGGTGCGCCGGATCTTCGCGGTCCACGTCGATTCGGACCGGCACGCGCTGCACCACCTTGGTGAAGTTGCCGGTCGCATTATCCGGCGGCAGCAGCGCGAAGCGCGCGCCGGTCGCGGGCGCCACGCTCGACACCTTGCCGTGGAACTTCACACCTGAGTACGCGTCGACAGTGAACTCCACCAGGTCACCTGGAGTCACGTCCCTGAGTTCGGTTTCCTTGAGGTTGGCGGTGACCCAGACGTCGCGCAGGGGCACGATCGACATGAGGGCCTGCCCCACCTGAACCAGCTCACCCGGCTCGACGCGCCGGCGCGCGATGATGCCGTCGGCCGGGGACGTGATGATGGTATATCCGATCTGGATGCGGGCATTCTCCACCGCGGTCTGCGACGCCTGCAGCCGGGCCTCGGCCGAGCGGAGGCCGGCCGCGGCGACGGCCACGTTGCTGCCGCTCGCCGCAGCCTGGCGGCGGACCGCTTCGAGATTCGAGCGTGCCGCATCGGCGGCCGCCTGGGCGGCGTCGAGCTGCTGTGCGGAAATGATCTGCTTCGCGGCAAGCCCGCGATACCGCGCGAGGTCTGCGGCGGCGCGCGTGTAGTTCGCCGCGGCGGCGCCGATGGAGGCCTGGGCACTCGACGCCGTCGCGCGGCTCGCCGCGATCTGCGCGGCGGCCATGCCGGCCGTCCGGCCGGTGCCGGCGGACGCCTGCGCTGTGGCGAGCTCGGCGCGCGTCTGGTCGAGGCGGACCTGCAGGTCGCGCGCGTCGAGCACGACGAGCGTATCGCCGCTCTTCACCCGCTGATTGTCCTCGACGAGCACCCGGCTCACGAAGGCCTGTACCTTGGGTGCAATCGGCGTGATGTGGCCGTCCACCTGCGCGTTGTCGCTGGTGACGTGGTTCCGGCCGTGGAGATACTTGTTCACGCCCCAGATCGCCGCGATGAGCGCGAGCGCGCCCGCAATGATCAGGGGGTTGAAGCGCCGCTTCGGCGTTGCGGCCGGCTCCTCGACGGGTTGCAGCGTCCGGCCGCTGGTGCGGGGCGCATCGTGCAGTTCGGTTGCCATGATCGTGTGTCGTCCTTGTACGGGTTACTTCATCTCGTTCAATACACCGAGCGCGCGATACGCGAAAAT